>JAAZCB010000248.1 GCA_012513545.1 Clostridiaceae bacterium | reverse complement strand
TTCGCCTATTAGCATGATTTTGCAATCGTAATTGCCGTCACCTAAAACAATTTGTTCACCTTCAAACTTTGCTTTATATCTTTCATATAATAAATTCAGCTTATCTGATTTTGACATATGCCATCCAACCTTTGTTTTACCTTTTTAAAGTCTTCCCATATCAGGACTTTTTTAGACTCATCCCTCAATAGGGCAGCCGGATGAAAAGTAGGCATAATCCAGTATCCCTTTCTTTCAATCCACTGACCCCTTATTTTAGTTATTTTAGCATCCTTGTCAACAACATATTTCATTGCTGTAGCACCTAGGCACACAATTATCTTGGGCTTTACAAGGAATACCTGATTTCTTAAAAAGGAAATGCATTTTTGCGCCTCATCATCATTTGGCACACGGTTTCCGGGGGGTCTGCACTTTACTATGTTTGCAATATAGTATTGATCTTCCTTTATCATTATTGCCTTAAGCAATAAATCCAGCAGCTTGCCTGCTGCTCCGACAAAAGGAAGTCCCTGTAAGTCCTCCTGTTCCCCAGGACCTTCGCCTATAAGCATTAAAGGTGCATTTTGGTTTCCACGTCCTATAACAATATTGGTTCTGGTAGTTCCTAGTCCGCACTTTTTACATACTGAACATTCTTCGATTAATTTTTCCCAATCATACATGCAAATTATACTCCTGTTTTATAAGGTCCCCAAATTATCTTATGAAGCTGTAATTGAAACCTAACATCAAGCCTGTCCTCCAGTATTCTTTTTATAAGGTATTTATAGTCCATCTTCCCAAATACCGGAGAAAAAGTTATTATTCCTTTTATGTACCTCTTCATAATAATTTCTTTTGACCACTCATAGTCCCTGCTGTCCCCAATTACAAACTTTATTTCATCCCTGTCACCCAGGATATCAAAATTATCAAAAAACATTTGATCAGAACACCCTGAAGATGGTGTTTTCACATCCATAACAAAACAATGATTATTACTTTTAATGTTAACATTTTTCAGATCAATTGAACCGTTTGTCTCAATTGAGACATTATGATCCGGCAATAAATCAAGCAGGCTTTCTATTTCAGGTTGTAAAAGAGGCTCCCCTCCTGTCAGGCATACTCTTTTATAGGAAAGTCTGCGTATTTTCTCCAGTACTTCATGCACAGTCATTTCTTCACCATTTTCATAAGCATAAGCAGTATCACAATAACTACATCTTAAATTGCAACCTGTAAACCTTACGAAGATGGTGGGAAAACCGGAAGTCATGCTTTCGCCCTGTATACTTAAGAATATTTCGTTTACTTTCATAATATTATCTCCCTGTAAAACTACGGGCTTATCGGATACTACTGTTACCATTTCTCAAAAATCAATATAAGCCAGGTTTATTCAACTTATTAATCAAGGTCTTCCTTATCTATAGTAATGAAACTTGTTGGAGTTTCCCATAAAACAAGTTTCTCCAGGCTGCATTCCATGTTTGTAATTCTTTTTTTTACTTCTTCCCAAATCCACAGGCCTATCATTTCGCAAGTAGGGTTAAAATCAAACAAATCATTCAGGTACAAATGATCAATTTTCGATAACACTTCGTTCTCAACTATGTCATTCAAATCGTGAAAATCCACCACAAGTCCATTCTTATCCGGATATCCCTTTACCGTGATCTCCAACTTGTAAGTGTGACCATGTATATTCTTACATTTTCCGTTATATTCATTTAAATGATGTGCGCTGTCAAATGTAAAAACCTTTGAAACGCTAACCTTGCCAATCTTCATAAAGCTAATCCTTTCATTAATTCATAATTTAGTCGTATATAATTTATTTCACATACTCAATTGTATCAACTATACCTGCCTCTTTAAAGCCCTTCAGTCTTAAAACACAACTGTCACAAACACCGCAGGCCTTTTCCTCACCCTTGTAACAACTTGTTGTCAGATGAAGAGGAGCTCTATTTTCGCATGCTAGCTTGATTATTTCTGCCTTAGTCAGATTTATTAAAGGAGTAACAATTTTTACAGGCTTGCCGTTAACACCAGCTTTTGTTCCAACCTTTATTACCTTTTCGAAAGCTTCAATAAATTCAGGCCTGCAGTCAGGATAACCACTGTAATCTATGGCATTAACTCCAATATATATTGCATCTGCTCCAATAGTTTCTGCATAACCTGCCGCATAACTTAAAAAGATTATGTTTCTTGCTGGAACATATGTAACAGGTATATGGGGAAGTCCCTTATATTCAGGTACTTCTATATTCATATCTGTTAATGCACTTCCGCCTACATTGGCAATGTTTATTATCATGTGGTTTTTCACTTTATAATATTTGACAATCTGTTTTGCACAATTTAATTCCTTTTTATGCCTCTGACCATAATCAAAGGAGAGTGGAAACAAATCACAACCCTCTCTTTGCGCTACAGACATGCAAGTAGTACTATCAAGTCCTCCGGACAGTAAAACAACGGCCTTACTCATAAAAAACCTCCCGAATATTATTTTAACGTATGCATATGCTTCTTAAACTGTTCCATATAGTTCATGTATGGAAATCATCTTCCTTAATATAATGCTTGCTTTGTTTGCCTTTATAAGTATAACAGTATATATAGCTTTTATCAAAATTTTGTTAATAACAATTTAGTTTTTAGACAAATGATATGAACAACATCCTATCGCCCCATTCAACTGAGGGTTTTCCGGTATAATTACATCCTCATAATTCATTTCGGCCTTTATATACTTAAAAATTGCTCCATTTTTTGCAACACCGCCTGTAGCTACTAGACAATTCTGCGGAAATCTTTCAATTAAAGGCTTTATTCTTTTATAAAGTGAATAATTTACACCTGCAGCAAGGGTCTCAATTGCATATCCCTCAGAAATCCTTCCTATTAATTCAGATTCACCAAAAACTGCACAAGTTGAGTTTAACTCAACATAATTGTCTGAATACCTGGTTAGTTCGTCAATACCAATCCCCAAAATGCTTGCCATGTTTTCCAGGTATCTCCCACATGAGGCTGCACACTTGTCGTTTAGTATCATGTCAACCATTTTACCTTCACTTACAGATATAACTTTGCTGTCCTGACCACCTATATCCAGCAGTGTAAAACTCTTAATGCCTGTTTGCCACATTGCCCCGAATACATGAGCTTTTAACTCGGTAATAACCTCAGCGCCTTCTACATTAACATTATTTCGACCATAACCGGTACTTACTATCTTATCAAAAAAGGTTATCCCCAGTCTTTCAAAGTGTATACTTATCTTCCTGTTTGTATTAGAACAATAATCGCGATAAAAAACAGCAGTATCAATTACTTTATTATAAATCATTTTGTTATCATCGAAAACTGCCAGTTTAACCGATCTGCTTCCTAAATCTATTCCTAATATTTTCATATTCCACCTGTTATCATACATAAAAGTTTGTTTAAAAATTTATCAATGATTCAATTCATATATTATTTTAATTTAAGATAATTTTTTCCTGTAAAAAATATAAAACTTAATCACCTTATTCTATATAAATCACGAAATGATTCTACATTGAAAAATCTAATTGTCGTGATATTATATTTAGGAAATTGAAACACGATGTAAAATCTTTATCGTGTTTAATACAGCATATCAATAAATGACTCAAGTCTTAGCTTAGTTCGCTGGTCAAGGTTACCGGGCCTGTCACCTTCTAAAGTAAGAACAGGAATACCTAGTTCCTTCCTGATAATTATATCTTCAATTCCCCTGAAACAAAATGCCTGTGTATAGTGTATAACCCCATTCAGTTTTCTTTTTGATATTTCATTTTTAATATCAGAAAGCCTACCACTAAGATTATATGGGTAAGTAAACATCCTGTACATCTCAACAATGTCTTCACAGTCAACCCCACAAGGCATGGCAAACTGGCGTTGCACCTCATTATAAACTATTCTTGCATCAAGTGTCTCAATGAAGCTGTACAGGTCGCCGTTTATAGGGGGAACGCCAATATATCCCAATCTGATTCTTTCCCTCAAAGGCTGCCTCTCCTCAATTTCTGTTATTGCCCTGTCAAGCTCGGCATCAAACAATTCATAATCTCCGTTAAAATCACTTGATGATACCTGCCAGATATGATTTTCAAAACCTCTGGCTTTATTACTTTTCCACGTAAGCTCATCAAGATATATAAGTTTTTTACGTATAGTATCCAGTTTATTTTTTATTTCACTGCAATCCTTCAAAGTAACATTAAAATAACGGCAAAGCGATAGTATTTCAGCCTCTAGATTCCTGTAATTCCTGGAGTTCGGATACGAAAACGGTACACACTTTATGTTGTATAGCTCAAAAACTTCTATTAGGGCTTTTGTGTTTGAACAGTCACCTTCTATAACTCCTATTATTGTATCAATATTGCCGTGCAGTAAAACAGCTGAAAAAATACCTTTTATCCATGCACATGTATTCCTTGGAAAACCTGCATTTTCTGCCTTTTCAAGCAATCTCTCAGGATTCTCATGTGTTATAAAAATATTATTCAAATCAATTGGTCTTAAGCCCGCTGCAAATAAAACTTCTACAGGTATACTTGTCGTAAATCCTACATTTTTCAAAACAAATCCTCCCTAACACAACTTCAAATTACATTATAATATACAAATTCTTTTGTTGAAAGACTTTATATTATTTTAGACCCCCGTCATCAGGGCAAGCAGTCTGTACACTTTATGGTTTGGCTTAAATATTTCACAAAAACAAAACAGCCTTTTTTATGCAAAGGCTGTTTTGTTTTATTTTCTAAATAATATAGTATAAACTCGCTTACTCCTAAAAACCTACAAATCTCGAGAACACTGTGCCTGTTTTTTCAGAAGGTGCCGGAATATTGCTGACTCTTTTAATAGAGTATGCATTAAAACTCGAAAAAACAATATAATCATTTTCATCTACTTCAAGAACAGCATGGTGCAGAAAATCGTTACCGGTATAATATCTCATATCAATAAGAACATATCTTGTTATACTTCCAATCTTTTCACTAATCACATGATATATAGGTGTAATTTCCATAAAAACTCTGCCAACATATGTAATATGCACCTTTTCTAAAATCTCATCCTGTATTTTATTAAGTTTTTGTATAATCCTGATATTTCGCCGGAACATAGTCTTTTCACCAACTATATTACAGTTATCCTTCTCTAAAACAAAATGCCATCTGAATAATCCTGTCATTGATGGAAGCAAGCTGATTTTTTTGCTTGTTTGTCCGAAGACTTTTCTTATCTGCTTAGATGCTGCAAACCTTAAAATAAACCTGGTAACCGGATAAAGAATAAACAAATACATACACACCTTCCGGATATCACCCGATGTAAATACACAGCCTGCCAGCGACAGAGTGAATATCGGGTCCACTGGATTCATAAGATCTATTGAATACTTTTTATTAATAATCGGCCAAAAAAATTTCGCTCCATATGAATTGAACAAATCAAAGAAAGTGTGCGATAATCCTCCAAGCAGCGCCCAGAGCATTAATCCGAACATGT
>JAAZCB010000247.1 GCA_012513545.1 Clostridiaceae bacterium | reverse complement strand
AATCCGCCAACAAATTTTTAAAATATAAAACATATCCATATATCATTGCTGCTTCTGCTGAGATCCTTGTAAGAACTCCATATGTCCAATATGCCGCTTCCACTGGCACTTCCATATAAAGCATAAGGTCAAGGATATTGTTTTTAAATATGAGGGCTAATGACAAGATAAGAATAGTTAATGTTATAGTTGAAATAAAATATAACATCATCAGTTTCTTTTCCCTTGACTTCTTATTATATATGTCTATTGCACATACTTTTGCCATAATTGAGGTTTGCAAATCAGCCGGCGGTTCAAGTTCTTTACTCTTTTCAAGTGCGCCCAAAACATTCTTCAAGTCTTCAAACTCACTTCTGCAAGCCTCACATTCGCTGACGTGTTGAATTAATTTTGCTTGTTCTATGTCGTTCAATTCTCCGTCAATATACTTCATAATAAATTCATCATAAGGTTTACAGCTCATAACATTCCTTCCCTCCTTTCGGAAGATAACTTTTCTCTAAGCATTTGTCTGGCACGGTATAGTCTATTTTTTATAATAGACATCGGCTCATTTAGCACCCTAGACATTTCCTCGTATGACAGGTCATTTTTATGAAATAATATAAGCGGAGTCCTGTACTTTTCCGGAAGCTTTGATAATTCATCATTTACCCTCTGTTTTCGCTCCTTTTTAATAAAACATGACTCAGGTGTATCTACAGAACTGGAAACACCTATAGCATCATCAATAGGGATTGAGTCTACCTTCTTTTTCCTTAGAACATCAAGGCAGTAATTTGTCGCAATCCTCACTGTCCATGTAGAAAACTTATATTCAGG
The DNA here is from genome assembly GCA_012513545.1 of Clostridiaceae bacterium. The sequence goes on along the minus strand of JAAZCB010000247.1, from coordinate 2,120 downwards.
ATTGTATCTGTCAAGAGACTTGTAAATCCTGATAAAAACTTCCTGAGTAATATCGTAGACATCATCCTTGTTGTTAATCATGTTATATACAACATTATATACCAACTTCTTGTATCTTGTCACCAGTTCAGAGAAAGCATCATTGTCTCCGTCGATACATCTTCTTACCAATTCCATATCTGGTGTTTCCAAACTGTTTTTCACCTCTCTTTCAGGAAACATAATTATGTGATAAAATATATTTATCAGTCTTATAAAATGTTATACGTTCATTCTAAAATTTTGTCTGATAATATGTAAATTATATATTACTATAACTAACATCCTTTATATTAATGTTATCTTTTATATGGTAACTTTGCAAGTTTTATCAGTAACTATCCATCAAAAAAAGGAAGGTGAATATATGATCATCTGGAATCAGACAAGAGGTGTTATTCTGGCTGACAGCTGTGATATTGCAGATAGTTTTCTTAAGCGTTTTTTGGGTTTAATGCCAAAAACCAGCCTGTCTCTTGGGAGCGGACTACTAATTACTCCCTGTAACTCAATTCATATGTTTTTTATGAAATTCCCGATAGATGCCGTATTTATCGACAAGGATTATAACATAATCTACATGATAGAAAATTTTATGCCCTGGAAATGCTCAAAAATAATCAAGCATGCACATTCCGTATTGGAATTACCTGCAGGAACCATAAACAGGACAATGACCAGCGTGGGTGATAAACTTCGAAGGGAATAAGAGCAGGATGTGTAGAATTCTAGAGCGTCTAAATTTGCTTAATCTATTAATGTCTTCTTTTATTATTTGCCTGATTTCCCTCCGGGAAATGGCGCATAATAAAAAGCTTCGGGACATCGAGTCCCTCGCCTTTTGCCTGATTTCCCTCCGGGAAATGGCGCATAATAAAATAATAATGGGTCGGAATAACTTAAATTCCGACCCATTTAGTTACTACTATTATTCAATAATTTTTGAAACGTTTCCTGCTCCAACAGTTCTTCCGCCTTCACGGATCGCGAATTTTAAGCCTTCTTCCATAGCTATTGGAGTTATGAGCTTAATTTTCATAGTAATGTGGTCACCAGGCATAACCATTTCAGTTCCTGCCGGGAGTTCAACAACACCAGTAACGTCTGTAGTTCTGAAATAGAACTGTGGTCTGTAATTATTGAAGAAAGGAGTATGTCTGCCACCTTCTTCTTTAGTCAGAACGTAAACCTGTGCTTCATATGTTGTGTGAGGTTTGATTGAACCTGGTTTAGCTAAAACCTGACCTCTTTCAATTTCATTTCTTTGTACACCTCTCAAAAGTGCACCGATGTTATCACCTGCAACTGCACTATCAAGAAGTTTTCTGAACATTTCTATACCGGTAACAACTGTTTTCTTAGGAGCCTCCATCAAACCAACGATTTCAACTTCTTCACCAACTTTTAAAGATCCTCTTTCTACCCTACCGGTTGCAACTGTACCACGGCCAGTGATGGTGAATACATCCTCAACAGGCATAATGAAAGGTTTGTCAGTTGCTCTTTCAGGAGTTGGTATATATTTGTCAACTTCTTCCATAAGCTTCATTATAGGCACATATTCTTTAGCATCAGTTGTAGTAGCACTTGATTCAAGAGCATCAAGAGCTGATCCTCTAACAATAGGAGTATCATCTCCAGGGAATTCATAGGAGCTTAACAGTTCTCTAACTTCCATTTCAACTAATTCGATAAGTTCTTCGTCATCAACCATATCACACTTGTTTAAGAAAACAACTATGTATGGCACACCAACCTGACGAGCCAGAAGAATGTGTTCTCTAGTCTGAGGCATAGGGCCATCAGCTGCTGAAACAACCAGTATAGCACCGTCCATCTGTGCTGCACCGGTAATCATGTTCTTAACATAGTCGGCATGACCCGGGCAGTCAACGTGTGCATAATGCCTGTTATCTGTTTCATATTCAACGTGTGAAGTTGAAATAGTAATACCTCTTTCCTTTTCTTCCGGAGCCTTGTCAATCTGGTCATAAGCCGAATAGTTCGCTCTACCAAGAAAGCTCAGTACCTTTGTTATCGCTGCTGTTAATGAAGTCTTACCATGGTCAACGTGACCTATT
>JAAZCB010000246.1 GCA_012513545.1 Clostridiaceae bacterium | reverse complement strand
TATACAGGTATTTGAAATTTACTATTTTAGTGTCAAAGTCTAAATGCTTTGGCCAGAATATTAAAAGAGGAAGTTACAGCTAAACAGCTACTGGAACTTATTCCTGACGAAGAGTTTACTTCAATTATTAAGGATACTGAAGTTGATTATCAAGTAAAGAAGCTCTACGGTCGCAATTTATTTTATTTGTTATTGTACGGTTTAATGGAGAGTTACCGGGTTAGTTTGCGAAGCCTGGAGGATGTTTATAAATCAAAGAAGTTTAAGTTCTTATTTAATCTTAATAATAAGCAGAGCGTTAAGTTTAATACAATATCAGCCAGATTGTCCAATGTAAATCTTGAGTTCTTTGAAAAGACTTATCAAATGGTATATTCAAGGTTTTCATTATTGATTCCTAACGAGAACGCATTGAGTTATAAAGTAACCAGAGTTGATTCAACAATGGTTTGTGAGGTTGCTAATAAAATCGAAGAAGGGATGTTACTTTCCAATCAACACACCAAAAGGAAACATATAAAATATACAATAAGCTTAACAGAATTATTCCCCAGCAGTGTTGAAGTTTTCACTCAACAAGCCGCCTTAAGCGATGATATTGCCATACCAAAAGTCATATTAAAAAATCTCGATAAGAAGGCAGATAATATCTTCGTATTTGATCGTGGAGTTCAAAGTAGAGAACGTTTTACCGAAATGAGTAATGAAAATTTGAGTTTTGTTACACGAATGAAATTCCCGACCAGACATGAATTAATAGATGAATTTGCGTTACCAGAAAACTTAAAAATAGGCAATCTTAATATAACACATGATCAAAAGGTATTTTTATTTGGGGATCATAAAAAATATACTTCGCCCTTCCGATTAATAAAAACCACCAATGAAAATAACGAGCCAATATGGTTTTTAACCAATAACTTCAATTTAACAATAAATGAGATTATTGAGATTTATAAACGGAGATGGGATATAGAGGTATTCTTTAGGTTTATTAAACAGGAATTGAACTTCAAACATTTTATGTCCACAAATATTAATGGCATAAAAATAATCTTGTACATGACATTAATATTAGCTATGCTAATCATAATGTTTAAGAAACTAAATAATGTAGGATATAAGACAGCTAAGCGAAGATTTTATTATCAATTAGATGATTTGATTTTAGATATGGTATATGTGTTAGCTAAACAATATCCGGATTTTGTCTACCGATTGTGAAAACATATTATCACTTCTTCATAAGCAAGCACAAATAAATAACCTCAATAAAAAAGCATGTTTGAATCAATGTTTTGAACACTCAAAGGCAAAGCCCCGGTCGCATGTTAGCGATGTACAGCTAATACAATGTGCTTGATGTAAGTTGTTTTTGTTAGAGTATGTTTGGTCGTGAGATCACTTCGCTTAGTTCAGATGAAGGGAAAAGTGACAAACAGTTACCGCCGAAGCGGGACAAGCTGTGAAGTTTTCTCTTCGTGCACTTTCCCGCTAAGGCGGGACAAGCTGTGTTTAAAATCAAAATGTCGCAGACATTTTAAAATTACATCCGTGTTTTTTCCCGCTAATACGGAAGCTGTACATTGCAGACTACCATATAGGGGTGGATTTCTTATACTGCAGAGAAGTCGGAGTTTGACTTTCTTTTTAGAAATATGCCTTTGATGCAATTCGGATTAATAATGCAGATCTGTATATGTGACTTTTCATTAAAACCGGCATCAGGATATATCGGTTCGCCTTCAACAAAAACTGCTCTTACAGAATCAAAGGGCTTTTCACCTTTACTTTGAAGAAACTTGCTGGTATATTCAATTACAGCACAGTCGAGGTATCTTAGAACTTTGTCATTTCCTTTTGACTTACTATGATTTTTGTTCTGAGGAATAGGCTTGTTTAATTCGAGTGATTCTTTTACAAATAAAGCATAGCCTTCCTTAAGCAGTTGTATATTGGTTGAATCCAACAAATCAAAACAACG
>JAAZCB010001431.1 GCA_012513545.1 Clostridiaceae bacterium | reverse complement strand
TTTGCCACGGTATCGGCAAAATGTGAGAGGTAATAAACTAGGGCACGACCGCCTTCAGCAAAGGCTTTTTCGGTCAATAGCATGTTACGAACCGCTGGATGAACGATGATAGGGTCGGCCACTTTTTCTGGTGCTTTAGCGCCTGATAGTGAACGCATTGCTAGACGATCTTTGGCATAAGTTAATGAGCCTTGGAACGCGTATTCTGCAGCAGTTAAACCTTGAACCGCGGTACCAATACGCGCGACGTTCATAAAGGTAAACATGCACTGTAAACCGCGGTTTTCAGGGCCAATCAAATAACCGGTTGCGCCATCAAAGTTCATGACACAAGTGGCTGAGGCTTTGATACCCATTTTGTGCTCAATAGAACCACAAACGACCTTATTGTTTTCGCCTAGGCCGCTGTCTTCGTCGACCATGACTTTAGGAACGATAAACAATGAAATGCCTTTGGTGCCAGCAGGTGCACCTGGTAGACGCGCCAAAACGATGTGAATAATATTGTCAGTTAAGTCATGCTCGCCCGCTGAGATGAAGATTTTTTGACCCGTAATGCTATAACTGCCGTCATCGTTCGGCTCAGCTTTGGTGCGGATAATACCTAAGTCAGAACCGGCATGCGCTTCAGTGAGACACATGGTACCTGACCATTCGCCAGTGACCATTTTTTCTAGGTAGGTTTGTTTTTGTGCGTCAGTACCATGATGCTCGATGGTTTGAATCGCGCCATGCGATAGACCAGGGTACATAGAAAATGACCAGTTGGCCGTACCGACCATCTCATTGATAACCGTCGATAATGAAAACGGCATGTTTTGACCGCCGAATGCTTCTTCAGCAGACAAGGCTGGGAAGCCAAGCTCACAATAGGCTTTGTATGCTTCTTTAAAGCCTTTTGGCGTGGTCACTTGACCATTATCAAATTTACAGCCTTCCGCATCACCGCTTTGATTCAATGGTGACAGCTCATTTTCAGCAAAGCTTGCTGCCATCTCAAACAGGCTGTCCATCAACTCACGGTCGGCTTCTTGAAACGCCGGCAAGGTTTTGTAGTGGCTTTCGCTGTCGAGTAACTCATGCATCACGAATTGGATATCACGTAGGGGCGCTTTGTACTGCATAACTTTCTGTCCTTTTTTGGGGTATGACCGACAACAACGGCATAACTAAATTTATGATTGTCTGAGTTGTTTATAATTTTCTGATGCCAGATTACCTCTATTCTTGATAGGTAATCACATCGGTCATATGAAATAACGTTGGGAAGAGGTAAAAGAATGATGACTTTATTCGTAAATTCATGACAAAAGATAGGCTTTCAGCAAGAATTATACAAGTTTAGTCAGAATACTGATAAGTCATGAACCCTTCTTGCATCCTTTATTCAATCAACGTTGTAGGACAAAAAACTGAGAGCATGATGAGGGATAGGTAAGAAATTAAATAATAGATAGATGACAGGATATTTATTGGAAATGGGGAGTTATTAAAAACGTCATAAAAGCAACGGTTATAATCGTAATTATTATAAAAGTAAGGATAATAGCTTTTAGGTTGTCTATGGACTAATTACTAAGCGGAGACTCTGTCAATATCTGAGTTGCCATATCAGAGGTAACAGGTCGGCCGAACCAGTAACCTTGACCATATTTACAACCCATCTCCAACAGGACGTCACGTTGTTGTTCGGTTTCGATACCTTCAGCGATGGCACTCATGTCTAGAGCAACAGCCAAATC
>JAAZCB010001424.1 GCA_012513545.1 Clostridiaceae bacterium | reverse complement strand
GCGAATATTGTGAAACAAACAGTTGCCTTGAAATCCGTTATCTACAGAATTACATCAAGGAAAAAGTTCATCAGACCATAAATCTGAATATTAACTTCCCGAAAGAGGAACTTATTGCAGCTGCCAAGGTTAGTGTCGGAAAAGACAAAACCTACTGGATGAACCTCAGTCATCAGGGGACTAGTGAAATTTTTGATCTGGCAAAAGAACTTCTGCCATTTATCCACGATCCTGAAACATATTCGTTGGATAATTATGATGCTCAGGTTTGGGAAATTTTTTATCGCAAGATAAATGAACTCCTAAAACAGGAATACATATCAAAACCCCCAGAAACATTGGCAGAGGAGATCGTAAAATCAATGTTTGATGGTCTCGTCTATGGCTCATGTGATAAGGTTTTAGAGACTGTTTATCTGAATTGGCTCGACTCTGTCAGTTTCAGAAGTTCTTTCAACTCGTATCTTAGTAAATATGTCCTGCCTGACAACATCGACATCTGGAACGTCAACCTAAATCATCCTTTCAGACAGATTGATGATGAGTGGCTGGCTGAACTTGGCACTAATCTTGATGATAAGAGTTCACTACTGGAATATCTACCCAAAATCAGGCAGAGATCTCAGAGCAGAGAAGCGCTGGCTCTTGGGATTTCGTTCTGGTCGGATGTGTTGAATCTATTGGAATTCGATCCAAAGAATATTAACTATTTGAGTTCATTCGCAGAATGTGTTGAGTTTTACACAAAGCACTTTTACAAGTTGGATACTGCCATTCGAAATATCTATGCCGAATATTTGAATAATAGAGATCTCCTGGAGCCATATCAGGAACTCTACAAAGGGCATTTAACTGTTTTTCTGGATAAATGGTTTAAATTCTTCTCAGACTATAGGGAAAACCAAACTGGAGTTTTACAAGGTATCATTGATAGTAGTAGTGCCAAGACTGCTATCATTGTCGGAGACGGTGTGGCTTATGAGGTTGCAGAACAGGTAGCGACTAAAGTGAACCGCCAGTGTAAACTGACGAAAAACACGATTATTGCCGATATTCCCTCAGAGACCAAAAACAACATGAGTCGGATCTACATCAAAAGCGGACTACTTGAGGATGTTCAAGGCAATCGTGAAAGGTTTCTCTCTGAACAAAACCCAAACATTAAAATAGATTTCATCGGGTTGGCCGAAATAAATAATGAATTAAGGCCCGGGCAATTTTTAATCTGTACTTATAAAGATATTGATGACATGGGAGAAAAGATGCAGCAAAAAGCACTGAAGTATTTCCCTGAAACGATTGAGTTCTTTGCCGATAAAATTAATCAACTCCTTAGTTGCGGGTACGAAAAAGTCTATCTGTTAGCAGATCATGGATTCGTATTAACAGGCCTTCTTAATGAAGCTGACAAAATATCTGTCCCACTTACGGGCCAGATTGATAAAGCCGAACGTTTCATTCGCACAGTTGAACGTCAGAAGGACATGCTTACAAACTTTGTTGAGATTGAGAGAAAGTATAAAGTCTTCAATTATGTATACTTTG
>JAAZCB010000245.1 GCA_012513545.1 Clostridiaceae bacterium | reverse complement strand
GGGTCGACGACCCTGTCGACCAGGCTGCTTAGAAAAGCATTACGCTCATGCGGTGTAGGAGCGACTATTAGTCGACCGGTTGCTTGGCTAGTTGGGCAGTTGGTAAGGGGATGTCCCACATAGGGTACAGGCATGCGGAGTGGTGTTTTTTTGTTTCCATTTTATTCAACTATACTTCCCGATAACGGCATAAGAATATGAAGAGAAAACAGCATATTTATCCCGAAGCTCCTTAACAGGAGCTTTTTCTTTTGGGAAAGTGATCTGCCGTCTTCGCACTTCCGATAGTTGCTGAGGGGCTTTTTTTTGTCAAGAAAATAGGGTGCCATAAATACTTCTAATTACAGAATTGGTTTGTTATAATGAAAAAGTGAATCATAAAAGAGACGCAGAAAAAATTTACATAAGATACAATACGGAAAAATAATAGGATAGTCCATGCGGCAGCGTGCTATAATTGACGCAATCGAAAAATGAGATTATGATTATAAAAAGATGCATAGCAACGAAGAAATAAGGAAAAAGGAGGCAGAGCGATGTTTGAATTTGAATTCTTTAATCCTACCCTTGGACCTCTTTCTGTTTCAATTGCTCAGTACGGATTAACATTTAGCAGAGCTGCAGTAGAACAGCTAGGAAAACCAGAATACATTAAATTGGGGTTTGATAAAAATAATTTAATTGTTGGAGTGGCTGCAGCAGAAAAGGAAGATACACAGGCCATCCCGTTTATGGCCAAAGAAAAAAATGGCTATGTAAGAATAAATAGTAAAGATTTCATTAGGTTCTTAATGAGATATTTTCCGGAAGATTATGAGCAAAGATTTTCGGAAAAATCAATACGTTATTTAACGTATTGGGATGAAAGTTTTAAAATGTTGATTGTGGATTTGAAAGTGCGCTTAGATAAAAATGACGAAGCAGAGAGTGTTAATGAAGATGCATAGTGAATATAGAATCAATTAAATAGAATCAAAATTATATGGAACAAAAGAGACGCAATAATTGACATACACAATAGCTCAATAATAGTTATTAAGCCTGAAAAATTTTGGGCTCAATATATACAGTAGCATGCTGGTGGCCATGCTATGAGTAATGACGAAAGGAGAGTTTTATTGAGTATTAAAATAGCAAAAACCGTCGTTGGCTCCGACGGCTTTGCTTAATTTAATAATTTTCCAAATTAGCGGAGACGGAAGGAACCCGCCACCATTTTAAATGATTACGCTTCATACTTCTATGCTATTCTTTAAAATCCTTCTTTCTCCGAAAAAATTATTTATAAAGGAGAATTTATCTATGCCTTATGAAATTGATTTCTTACCAGTTGGAACTGGAAAAAGTGGTGATGCTATAGCAGCAAGATGGGGAACAGAAGGTAACTATAAAGTTATTGTCATCGATGGAGGAACAAAGGAATCGGGTCAAGCTCTAGTAGAGCATATAAAAAAGTATTATAAAACAGAGCATGTAAATTATGTGGTTAATACCCATCCTGATAATGACCATGCCTCAGGGCTGACCGAAATTTTAAATTGTTTGACTGTAGATGAGCTTTGGATTCATAAGCCCTGGGAGTATTCAGCCGAAATCCTTGAAGCGGTCAAGGATGGTCGTATTACAGAAAATAGTCTTGCAGCTAAATTGCAGGAGAGTTTCAAAATGGCTTATTCTCTTACACAATTAGCTGAGGAAAAAAATATCACAATTAAAGAACCATTTCAGGGAGAAAAAATAGGAGTTTTCACTGTCTTATCGCCTAGTAAATATGATTATTTGGAGTTAATAACAAAATCTAATAAAACTCCTGAAATAAAGGAATCTTTGCTTGAGAAAGCCGGTTTTTATGCAAAGAAAGTAATACAATGGATAGCGTCACAATGGGATAAAGATAATCTCTCAGAAGATGTCAGCACCAGTGAAATTAATGAAACCAGTGTAGTTCTATACGGTGATATAGACGATAAGAGGATTTTGCTTACAGGGGATTCGGGAATTATTTCGCTAAATAGTGCTGCTGATTATGCAGAAGCTATTGATGTAGATTTAAAGGAATGTTGCTTTATACAAATCCCTCACCATGGTAGCCGCAATAATGTATCACCATCAGTATTAAATAGAGTAATCGGAGATATAGTTCCAAAAGATAGCGATATGACAAAGACTGCATTTGTATCTGCTGCTAAAGATGATTCTGATCATCCACGTCATGCAGTTACGAATGCTTTTAAAAGACGAGGAGCCCAAGTAGCAACAACAGAAAAAAATGCCATCCATAGTTATTATAATACGCCTTCTCGCCCAGGGTGGGGACCGATAACTCCGTTGCCTTTTTATGACGAAGAGGAAGAAGTAGGGTAAAAGCATTGACCTTTTTAACGGATAAATATGAAAGAATTGCGCGCTTTTGCCCTGCCTTGCTACTACTCTTGCCAATATTATTAATAAGCTGGCTTTGGTTCCCAACATTTAGAAGCAATGGTGAATTATTAATAGGGATAATGATAACATGCGGAATTGCTGCCTGGATTGCAAAAAAAGTCGGAGATAATGGTAGGGAAAAAGAAAGAAAACTAATAAAAATTTGGGGTGGCTATCCCACAACTATACTCTTAAGGCATTCTGATGAGATAGTTAGTAAGATAACAAAGCAAAGATACCATAACTTTTTAAATAGTAAAATGCCTGATATCAGCTTGCTGAACGAAAAGGAAGAGAATGATAATCCAGAAGAAGCAGATCGTGTTTATGAATCTGCAATAGAATGGCTCAAGGAATATGCACGAGACAAAGAAAAGAATTACTTAATATTTAACGATAATATTCATTATGGCTTTAGTAGAAACCTCTGGGCTTTAAAACCTTACGCACTGACAATTAATATCACCGGAACAATACTTAACTTAGGATTAGTATATTTTATGCCTTCTGCAATATCTATCGAATGGTGCTTCGTTACAGCATTTATATTATTCAGTATATTAGTATGGATATTTGGCATTACACAAAGATTTGTTTATAAAGCTGGAGAAAAATATGCCAAATCTCTTCTTGCAGTGTGTGATAGACCTCTAACGTAAAACCTACTTTAGATGTGACAGCAAAAATATTGCTGTCACATTATTTTCGTCAATTAAAAAGTTTACCACTTGCTATAATTACTCAGACAGGGACACACCTTCTTCGAAGGAATTTCCCCCAGTCTTTTTAACTTTGATGGCAAACACAGGGGACAGGGCCGCCGTTTTCCCTAACGGTTAAAGCTTCGCTTTAAAACGTCATACCAGTCCCCATGTTTGCCCCTAGTCTGAGTGCAACGTCACTCTCATTCTTCTGAGGACATACGCACCGCCCTTTTGTATTCTTCTTCCGTTATGTGTTGGTTGGCTAATAGCTTTCTCCACACTTCTGTGCCATAAATGTTTTGCAGATTCTTATCGTCCCATTGGGTGATATCAGGATTTATTTTATAGTATCCGATATTGCCGGGCTTTACTTCGAGGCAGAAAACGATTCTTCTGTCTATGAGCGGCTGTAGTTGTTTTTTGATCTCGGCTGGGTCATCTTCTTTTATATATGCAGCAAATTCATTTAAACTTATGGGTACGGCGTTTAGTTCTTCTCCATAGGTACGGTGTAAGATATTAAGGCACATAGCATACTGGGTGATGTTGGTGTCTGATATGGTCAGGGAATAAAAGACTGAGTTGGGAATGGGCTCGTGTCCTAATGGGCAACTGATTATCAAAGGTTCTTTTTCCATGAGGTACCTCCTTTTGTTTAGTTAGTTAGTTGGCTAGTTGGCTAGTTGGTTAGGGGAGCGTGCTTACATCACTGCGGTCTTCTGATTGTATGGCCGCTTGGCTTCCCACTCTGAAACGTCAGGGTTGATCATATAAAATCCGATATCGCCGGGACTTTCTTCTATGCAGATGACGATTTTCCTTTCTATGAGCAGCCTTAACTGATTTTTTATAAAGGGAAGTCTGACATTCTTTAAGTAGCCAAATTCTTTAAAATAAAAGGGAGCTGCGGATCGATTGTCTTCATAGGTCTGGCGCAGGATATAGATGCAGAGCATTTCCTGGGTCCGGTTTATGTCGGCTGTGGCCAGAGCATTGAGTATTTCTGCTGGGATTTGGGGATAATCGTCTTTTAAAATGTTTATTATTGATTTTGGCATAAGGCTCCTCCTGTAAAGTTATAATGGGCGATCAGCAAACACAGGGGACAGTCCCTGTGTTTCCCTCCGGCCTCCGCTTCGCTGCGGACACGAGGGACAGTCCCCGTGTTCGCTCGTGGTTTTGGCATGGTTACCTCCTTTCGTATTCGTGAGGTGTGAGGAGTGAGGCGGGAGGCGAACAAGCTATCCTGCCTTCTCCTGACTAACTGGTAAATTATCTGACTTTTGGCGTGACACAGGGGACAGTCCCCGTGTCTTCCCTTCAGACTTCGCTACGCTCGTGACGCGGGGACAGTCCCCATGTCCCCCCGGGGACGCGGGGTCTCGCTTCGCTTCAACCAACTTCCCCGAGTCATTCTGTGAGCGGGCGCCTAATAGACGCCCCTACAATGGCGCTACAATGGCGCGCGATGCGCGCCGCTACAGTATTTGAAGGATCTACAGCGGGAGGACGCTCGGTGCTCCTTTGCGGTAGTCTTCGCCTTCGACTTTTACTCCTTCGCACATTTGAAATACCCGGGACACGATCCGTTTGCCGAGCCTTTCTTCCAGATCTTTTAAGGCGCAGTTGCTGGTCAATATAGTGGCTCGCTGCATGCGGTAGCGCAGGTCGATAATGGAAAAAAGCAGCTCCTGGCTCCAGTCACTGGGGTATTCGATTCCGATGTCATCCAGGATGATGATCTCGCTGATTTTGGCCAGGCGATGAAGTTCAACTGCCGCATGTTTGAGTTTTTTGGCTGAGCTTGACTGGCGGAACAACTCCAGAAGCTCTGCCGTTGAGATCATGGCGCAGCTGTAACCTCCGTATTCCTTGTCCCCGTAAATGGGGTTTTCACTGGAACGACAGCCAAAGGTATCGATATTGGATTCAACAATGGCTCTTAATGTGGCCACTGACAGGTGCGTTTTCCCTGTACCTACCGGGCCTTGTAAAAAAAGCCCTTTCCCGTATTTGAAAATCGCTTCATCATTCCGTGCGTAGTTCAAACATACCTTCCGGGCGCTTTCCTGGCTGGCACAGGTGGGATAATAGTTCGTAAAGCTGGCGGCAGCAAATCGATTGGGGATGCCGTATGTAGTCCAGATATAATCCAGTTTATCTTTTGAAGAAGAAGTCATATTCATCATCATCACCAACTTCCCCGGTATATGTTTTATGGTACTTTTCCCTTACTAACCGTTTGGAGTTTAATGTATCATACCTGAGCCGCAGCTTTTCAGCACATAATATGTTGCTTCTCCAGAATTCATCATCCTGGGCAAATATAATTACTTTTTTGGCTTCTTCGAAATCCCTTTTATCAATACGCATCATTTTTTCCATATCTGCTGACCATCTTGTTAAATCAGGTGTTTTAAAATGAGGTAAATGAAGGAGAATTCTATCATGTAATAATTTTGCTAAAATATAAGAATTTGAATTTTCGTCAAATTGCTGAGTTTCTTTACCTTTATTTATACTTTTATTTATATATTTATTTAGGGACCCCTGTGAATCAGACTGCTCTAAGGCTGAAACCGTGTCGGGTGTTAAGCGATCACTTAACCCCTGTGTTCTGTGATCACTTAACCCTGGTGTTCTGTTATCACTTAACACTAGTGTTCTGTTATCACTTAACCCCGGAAATAAACTGGGTGTTCCGTTATCACTTAACCCCCTGGCCGTCTCCTCTCCTTTAAAATTTTCTATGTATTCGTCATCTAAATTACAGAATTTTTTATCCCACTGAGCTACGCAGGTATTTATACGATAAACCGGTTTTCTGCCAGTATTTTTTTCGATTTGAAGCATGATTTGATGATTGACCAGTACATTGATTTGTGGTGAAATCCAGGCTTTGGCGCTCCTGCAGGCTTTTGCGAAATCACTAAGGGAAACGGCAGCAGATTGAATTCTCCACCCGAAGGTTTTGCGCACCAGGTGAAGAACGAGACGTATCTGGGTGCCATTCATCTTGGACTGGATGACAGCCTCCAGCAGATCATTCGGGATGACCGTATAGTTTCCTTCTGGAAACATAGTTGGATAGTCTTTCTTCTTTTTTGACATGTGACCCCCCCTTTTTTAATTTTTTTTAGCGGCAAACTAGCTCACGAGTTTGTCAACTTTAGTTGACGGAAAAAAAATCTCTTCAACTGTTACGCCGAAGAGATTTGCCAGGTCTATCATTATTGTGCCGCCGATATTTTTTTGCTTATTGTTTTCGATTTCTGATAAGTATTGTCTTGATATTCCGATTGCTTTTGCGACTTGTTTTTGCGATAGGTTCATTTTACGTCGATAAAATTTAACCCTATTCTTTATTATCTTCACCTCCCCCCTACAATTTGCTGAATATACATAATAATACAATAAAGTAGAATATATGTCAATTGAATTGGCCAGGAAAAAAGCCTAAAAAATGACGTTTCCTTTTGTCAACTATAGTAGACATCCCAGTATATGCTGATTTATTAAAAATATTTGTTGGAAAAGGCCATTTGAATGGGATTATATGCTATAATTAGGGCATAGTTGTAACGCGAAATTTCTCGAATCAGGGAGGTGGTCGATAATTTTTAAAAGTATCGAAACGATCAGTGAAGAGGTCGTATTGTTCCGGCCGGTCTACAGGGAAGAGGGAAATATCACCGAGCTGCTGTTTCTTCAGGAGGGGAGAGTGGTGTTTGCTTATGACCGCCGCAGTCTTCCCAGTGTGCGCCAGGCTCTGGCCCGCAGCTATGCGCTGGATCTGTCTGCCCAGGCCCGGGACATGAAAAAGAAACTGCAGCGCCGCTCTTTAATGCCCATCTGCCTGCCCGACGGCCGGGTCTTCGTGCCGCTTAAGATGCGCAGGCCCCGTATCACCCGCGACAGTACCTACGGATACATAGATATCGCCTTCATAAAAACAGTCCAGGAAAAGGAGGAGACCGCTAACCTGCTGCTTGTTACCGGTGAGGTCATCCCCCTCTGCACTTC
>JAAZCB010000003.1 GCA_012513545.1 Clostridiaceae bacterium | reverse complement strand
TTCTATTTGTTAACTATTTTAATTTCTGTGCCTATCTTTATTAAAAACAGAATTAAAGTAGGGCATGCCGCAATACGGCATGCTGTCCTGGAAGCTTGCACACTGCAATGCAGTGTGCAAGGAGTTGGCTGCAATATGCTTTGGCCGTGAAAGACAAAAACTTTAAGAGGGCGGGGCAGGAAATACAATACAATTGAGAAACTGAGGAGATATAAATGTCTTACCAATCAATTTCAGTGAAAGATGCAATTAATAGCATAAACAATAGTACACATGGGTGGTTTTTACCAGCGATTCAAAGACCTTATGTTTGGGGAAGCAGATACGAAAATGAGATATATATCTGCAAATTATTTGATTCCATCCTGAAAAGTTATCCTATTGGCGGCTTAATAATTTGGAATACTGAGGAAGAGATCCCATATCGTGAATTCATAACGAATTATGTTCCTGGAGAAATACCAAAGCTTGTTGATAAAGGGCTCCATAGTCGCAAAGACAAATGGTTAATATATGACGGACAACAACGTTTACAGACATTGTTTAGTTGTTTACGTTATACGTTTAATAACAAAATTTTAGTTTATGATTTATTATACAATTCATCCGAAGCAAAAGATGCTTCTGAAACCGGTTTTTCTTTTGTTCACAAAAATGGAGAAATCCCATGGCATTCTATAAGGATGAATGAGCTCTTTTCTAAACTACCTGATGATGATAAACGAACTTTCCGCAAGTCGATCATGGCGAAAAAGGCTGATATTTCTGATGAAGAAGAAGCTCTAATTGAGGGGAATGTTGACAAGATATGGGATATTTTCGTTAAAACAGATCTAAAATCACTCGCATATTTTCCCATTAAAACATCAAATGAGGATGTGGTCAATGAAGTCTTTGAGCGATTAAATACAGGCGGTATGGCATTATCTTTATCAGATTTATTATTTACAGAAATCAAGAAAGAACAATACGACTTTGAAGAAGATCTCCAAGTATGCGCTAAAAAAATATATGATTCAACTGGTAAAGGATATTTATTCAGCGCTTATAACATTCTACAACTACTTAATCTTTTAGTAAAAAAAGCTGTTCGAATAGATCCAAAAAAGGTAAAGCAATCTGAAATTAAAGAATTCATCACAACTTGGGATAAGCTGGAAAAGCCGCTTGTTTCCTTTTTTACTGATTATTTATGGGGACAATTCAGAATAAATAATGCTTCTATAATTCCAAGAAATCTCGCTCTTCTTCCCATTGTGGTCTATTTCTATGAAATATTTAATAAAGGATATGATTTTAAGAAAATCTCAAGTGAGAATTTAAGACTAATTAACCAGTATTTGATAAAATCACAAATCAATGACTGGAATTTACAAAGTTATGCTGATAATTTTACGAAAATCATTAGAGAACTTTCTTCGAAAACAACAGAATTCTTCAATTACCCATTAAAGCAAATTGAGGAATATATTTCTGAGAAGAAATCCCGTTATGTTGATTTATACGAAGATGCATTTGTTGGGTATATATGGTTCGGTCTCAAAATACTCATGCCTGGGAGAGTTTATCTTTTTGAACCGGATATGCAAGGTCGATTTAATCCTGAAATAGACCACATTTTCCCAAAAAAACTTAACGGCAGAACTGCTGAATACGAATCTGCTGTTGATTTTATCTGGAATATGCAGCCAACAAAAGGCGAAATCAATGGGTTTAAAACTAATCACCATCCAAAGGATTTCTTTTGTGACAAAGTAAAAACTAAAAATGGTGAAACAATAAATGGTAGCAAATATATTAATGAATACGATTTTTTATTCCCACAAAATGAAAATGGCAAAATAGATTTCAATTGTTCGATTTGGGACAAGCCACTGGAATTCATACAAACTCGGCGGAAAATGATGGTTGAGTATCTTAAAACTAATTATGGAATTGAATTTATTATAGAAGGTAAATCCAATACGGAGGATTCAAAAGAAATGCCCCGCCCTGAAGAAGAATGAAAACACGGCCAAAGCATACAGACAGCCAACACGCCCAAGCCAAAATGTGGAAGTAAACCGGTCAAAGCACCGCTTTACTTCCACACTTCGGCTGTGGGCGAACCCGTTAGGCGCAATGTTAACCAGGGCAAAGACAAAAAAAGCCCGCGCGGAAAAAGTCTAAAACAATGAAATAATATGATTTGGAACAAAACAAGAAAAATGCAAAGGATAAAATGAAATTAACCGTGGTCTTCATTTTAAGTTTTATCGGTTTAAATATAATAGTAATGATCTTTACAATCTCACCATTCTATACCACTTATGCCGAAACAACTCCAAAAATAGATTATGATAAATTAAATATTCAGAATGATACGATAGAAAATGTTAGTAGATTTGTGAGAACAAAAACTATATACGAGATCAATGATTTTCATAAAAAATTTGTAATGATATTATGTGGATTGTGCAGTTTTAATGCAGTGTTAGTGATTACTGGAGTAATAAGATTTTATATTGTCAGAAAAAATCAGAAAATACAATTTAACAAATAACACAACCGAAACAAATATACAAAATGCATTAAATGACATAAGGGTACCTCTAAAAATTCATATTTTAAGCTTGACAAGCAATAATTAATTATGTATATTTCAGAGAACAGTAAAATAACTATTCTATGGGAGCTGTTACAATGGGACAGATAGGCTTCTTTGATT
>JAAZCB010000244.1 GCA_012513545.1 Clostridiaceae bacterium | reverse complement strand
TTTCGTTGTAAAGGGTATTTTTCCAAGCTTCGTTACTCCGTCAACCAGGGCAGCTATCTCTTCGCCAAAATTTTCCTTAAGCTGCTCATTGGTATAGGTAGTATCCTCGATAGTATCGTGTAAAATGCCGGCTATTATAGCAGTACAATCCAATTCAAGCTCAGCCAGGATATTGGCAACCTCTATAGGGTGCACAATAAAAGGCTCTCCCGAGACCCTGTGCTGCCCGTCATGAGCTTGCTTTGAAAGTGTATATGCCTTTTCAAGCAAGGTCATATCACAGTTTGGATTATACTTACATATTTTCTTTACCAGACGGCTATAGCCATCACCCATTAAACATCACCCCAGGATACTCCTTCTTAGAACTCAACTACTGAATCTACTTTATAACCTTTTAATTTATCCTTGCCACCTAAAAATGTAAGCTCAATAAAATATATTATTCCGGCAACTTCTCCGCCCAACTGCTCAACAAGCTTGATGTTCGCCTCAGTTGTACCTCCGGTCGCCAGCAGATCATCAACAATAACAACTCTCTGTCCCTTTTTTACCGCGTCAATATGCATTTCAAGAGAATCTGTACCATATTCGAGCTGATACTCTGCGCAAACTGTTTTGTATGGAAGTTTACCCTTCTTTCTTATAGGCGCAAAGCCTTTTCCAAGGCCAATCGCCAGAGGAGTCGCAAAAATAAAGCCTCTTGACTCAGGCCCGACAATTATGTCAAAATCGCCAAAAGCAGCAGCTTTTTCTTTCATAATGTCAATGCACTCCTTGAAAGCATCTGCATCTTGCAGTACTGTTGTAATGTCAATAAAGTTTATACCTTCCTTTGGAAAGTCCATTACCTGCCTTAGCTTTGATTTTAAATCCATAACTTTTCCCCCTTTAATATTATTTCTTAATCAGCCCAATGACCGTTAAAGTGCCCTCTCTTATATCTTACAATCCGCAACTCCTTAACTTCTGAAAACTCCTGTATAATTTGGAATTCTCAAGACTTGTTTTTCTATTTTGATCGTCATGCATTATTATGCACAAACCATACTTTCCATAAGATGTTTTTTTTAAGAGTTCTAATTCTTCAAAAACTTCAAATATCCTCTTTATTTTAAAATAATTCATAGGTATTTTATAGCTTCTTGCCAATTTTCTAGAGAATATAAATAAATCCTCCAGGATAAACTGTTTTTTATTGTATGTTTTTATATACTGATAGGCTGCAACAAGATCCTGCCTTGTCAATGCAATTTCATTCTCACAAAAATTGAAGCTCATTTTATTATAAACATAAAGTTTATTTAAATCAATTCCAGTTGCCAGTTTCATTAAGTAATCCCTTGATATCCAGTCACCATAAATAATGATTTTTCCAAATTCACCAAAAGAACAGGTTTCAGGATCAGGATTAACAATTATGTTAAGCTTACTAATTTTATCAGTCTCATAATTGCTGTAAAAAATGCTATACCCCTTTGTTTCAGGTGAATTGTAAATTCCCTCAACCAGTT
>JAAZCB010000243.1 GCA_012513545.1 Clostridiaceae bacterium | reverse complement strand
AGGAAGTGCCTCTTTTTATTTTTAAACATTTGTTTGGCATTATTTTTAGCTGATATATTTAAATCCAACATTTGGAGGCATTTATCGAAAACCTCTTCTGGCATCGAGGTAGATGATAATGTTTTGATTACGGAGATATTTGGTTTATTTTGAGAAAAATAATCTTGCTGATACTCATAAAAATCTTTTAACTGTGCTAAGTCAAAACTTTGCATTAATGGCTTGCTTCTAATAATCATTAATTCGCATATTTTCTCATAATAGTCGATTAGCTCTGGCGACCAAAACAAGAAACTTTTAACCTCTTTATCATCCATCTCAGTTATGAAATTGGAAATTATTATCCCCACGCCTTTGACACATATTATTGGACTCTGTAAACTTGGCTCCGCAAGATTTTCAAAACAATAAAACTTTATTTTTGTGGATAAATTAAGGATGCGAAGAGCCTTGTTATAAAGGGAAAACCAATTCTTCAGATCATTTTTACAAGTTTGAAAGACTACAATGGATGGAAAATGTAAGAGTAAATTAAATAAAGATAAGTTGGAGAACTTATCATCATATGATAGTAATTTTTGGTATATGTCAATTTCCAAATCAATTACTAAATACGTTAAAAGAGGATAATTACTTTCTAAAGCCTTATAAAATAGCTGAGTGATAGCAAGATCTAGCCCATCAATACCAGTAAAAACCTCGAAATTTTTCTCATAAGTGTTGATTCCAACAGGGAGGTCATTTGGAATGCTAGTGCGAAATTTTGATGATACCTGTAAGTTTTGTAAACCATCTATAGTAGTTATAAGATCTTGTGCCTCCACAGTATAATCATAATTGGGTAATGAATCGGATTCCAACCAATTCTTAATTTTTGTACTAATTTCCCCTTCTAATAAATAGGTAACATCGGCTGATTGCTCTATTAATTTGGATATCATCTCCTTTTGATTATCAGAAATGAGAAGTTCAGAAAAATATTTTCTTATACTCGGCAAATAAGGGCTATCTATATCCAATTTTCGTTTTTCATTTCTCCACCTACTAATAAGAGACTGGTCAACTAGGATGGCATCACTCAATTCCTTGTTAGTGGTTTTAAAAATATTCATCAAGAGATCTAATTTTTGACCAATAGACATTTTTCTAACCTTTTGCTTGCGCAAATAATGTCATAAAATATGACAAAACTATACATTGTAATAGATTACAATATATTATACAATAAATTATAACATGGTCTAAAACTAGGGTCATTGGATTTAATGAGATTGAAGGCTTTATGTGTGTTTTTGTTTCTGTAGGATAATTTCCATTTACAAAACCTAATTTATGATACGAAAGGAATAAGATTATGAAGAATAAATATTTAGTTCGTTTGATAGGATTTGCTTTATTACTTTCCATATTAACTGCTTGTGGAGGGAATCTCGAGCCAACAATTGAAAATAATGGCGAGCCCTCTACTGAAGTCTCATCAATAAGCGGTGATAGATGGCTGCGAATGGCTGTGTCTGGGTCTCCAGATCTTGATCCTGCAGCATATACTTCATGGTCCCGGGTATATTGTTATCTTAATGTCTATGATTCACTTGTAATGTATGATAGTTTTGGAAATTTGACTCCATTGCTTGCTGAAAGTTGGGAAGTATCAAACGATGGATTGTCTTATACCTTTAAGCTTAAGCAGGGTGTCAAATTTCATGACGGTAGTGAGCTAACATCATCCGACATTGCATTCACTTGGAATCGCCTTTCAACATTGGCTTCTGGTTTTGCTTATTTATACAAAAATATAATCGATACTGTTGATGCCGTTGACGATTATACGGTCGTATTTACCCTGGTTAGTCCATATGGCACCTTCCTTGAAACATTAACCCGAATGTATATTGTAAACGAAGATTTAATTATGTCGAATCTCGATTTTCAAAATGAAACATTTAATTACGGAGATGTTTATGGAGATTTTGGTCGAACTTATTTGCTCGATCACGATGCAGGTAGTGGTCCATATCAAACAGTTGAAATGTCTCAGCAGAATTATTTAATCGCGTCTGCCTTTCAGGATTATCATCTGGGTTGGAATGAAAACGCTCCAAATAAAATTCAGATCATCAATAATACAGAACCTACAACAATTCGTACAATGTTAGCCTCTCGAGAGTTAGAGCTTTCTGACAACTGGCAATCTCCTGAATCATTAGACGCTTTCGACAAAATTGATGGTATTGAAATAGCCCCCTTTTCCATGTCGGCTCAGCAACAGTTAAATCTAAATATCAGCAAACCCCCTTTAGATGATCTCTATTTCCGTAGAGCACTTGCAAGTTTAGTAGATTATGAATCTCTTGCAGAAAATGTGTTTCCCGATTCAGTGGTTGCCACAGGACCATCGAACAAGAATACACCTGGTGCTGCAACGAATCATAACAACTATCCATACTCCTATAACATTGAAAAGTCAAAGGAATACTTGGCTCTGTCAAAGTATGCTGATAGCCTTGACCAATATCCAGTTGAATTTTTCACGTCTAGTGCTGCTCAAATCCAACCAAAGCTGGCTTTACCGTTACAAGCAGCTGCACAACAAGTAGGTATCACCGTAGAGATTACAAGTGCACCGTTAGCCACTCAGCAGGAAAGGAATGCTAACAGCGATACTACCCCACATATAGAAACATACAGCTTTGCACCTTATTACTGGGACGCTGGGACGATTTTTGAAACACATTACTCATCAAGAAATGAGGGTAATGGTAACAATACCATGTGGTTGAGCAAGAGTGATTGGAGTAATGTTGTTACGCCGAATGATATTAAACTTACAGGCATAGAAGATTGGGATCATCTGATTGGTAGTGTTATGTCAATCACTAATCAAACTGAACGGTTCGCTAAGTATGCAATGCTTGAAAATATCATTATGGACAATGTATTTAACATTCCACTCGCAAGTATAACTGAACGCGTTGCTTACCAAGCTGAGTATGTGATGTGGCCAACAGCCGAACACTACAAAACAACCGGAGAACTCGCTAGTACATCTGTTGGTTATCAATTTTGGTTTCACGATTTCGAAGTGTATAACGACAAGGTACCACAACAGTAGATTGAATACTGATGATACTCTTTGGACACTCTGTCTGGGAATAGTCATTCGGGCATTCCAATTTTTAGACTGAGGCACAAGTAGAACAACGCGATGATACATAGGTAATTCCAATGCGAATTGATATATTAGTACCAGTGTATGTAGATTTATGGAATAAAGGTATTAGAGATATACTTGAACCCGTCAAAGCCCCGGATATTGCTCTATATATCTCCAATTTACATACAGGTGTACCATCCATGGAATCAGAATATGATGTCGCTATAGCTTCACATTTGATAGTGGCAAAGGCAGAACAACTTGAAATAGAAGGATCAGATGGTATAGTGTTGTACTGTTTTAAAGATCCAGCGTTGAATGCTTGCAAAGAGAAGTTAAACATTCCAATAGTTGGTTTACGGGAGTCCTCAATCGCACTAGCAAGCCTTATAGGGAATAATATTGCGGTTATTACTTCCAGAAAATACTCTGTTTCTTGCTATAAACGTGCATTGGAGGGAAAGGTAAAACTGGTAACGGATCTTGGTATTCCCGTTCTTGAACTATCGGAGTATCGAAAAGTGGAAGCATCTCTGGATAAGAAATTAGCTGATGTTGTTGATGCGGGATGCGATGTGGTAGTTTTGGGATGTGGATCTATAATTGGATTAGATTTTAAACGTTTGTCAGCTAAACATGGTATAGAAATTGTCTTACCAGCGATTGCTGCTCTCTCAACCTGTGAGTATTTAATTAGAGCTAGTCTTCGCCAAAGTCGGCTAGCCTTCCCTACTCCGGAAATAAAAGATATAAAACTTTAAGTTAACCGATAGATAAATAGGAGATGATTCACATATCAATATTTATGACTAAAACTGTTGTCGGCACAATAAATAATAACCAGTCTTCCACTGGTTATTATTTATTGACTATTTCAATGTTTTATTAGGTCGTAAATCAAGTTTTGTTATTATAAGCGTAATTGATAATTAGGTAGAGGTACTGAGTATGGCTCGTTTTTTAACAAGAAGATTATTCCATAGCATCTTTGTCATCATAGGCATCTCCATGTTGATTTTCGTAATTTCCCGGATTGTTCCTGGTGATCCAGCTCGAATGGCATTAGGAGATAATGCCTCGCAAGAGTCGGTAGATAAACTTAGAGAGGATATGCATCTCAATGAACCAATTTACACTCAATATTACTACTGGATAAGGGGTGTTTTAACAGGAAATTTTGGCTTTTCACTAACAACCAACCGTTCCGTTTCAGATGATGTACGTGAATTTTTACCAGCAACCCTAGAAATTGTGATTGTAGCAGGTGTTATCCAAACCAGTATGGCTTTTGTCGTTGGATTATTAGCAGCAAGAAATAGGGATAATGCCGTCGATGGTGCTATAAGAATGATGTCTTATATTGGAGTATCAGTGCCATCTTTTGTTTGGGCAATATTTTTTTTACTATTTTTTGGATTCACCTGGCAGGTATTACCTGTTATCAATAGATTATCAACTGGAACACTACCGCCAAATCGAATTACAGGAATGTATATTATCGATTTTCTGCTCATGGGTAATTTCGGAGGAGCATGGGATGCATTTCAACACGTATTTCTTCCGGGTTTATCCTTATCAATAGCCCATATCTTTAGTGAAGGTAGAGTTCTACGCTCCTCACTAATAGATAATATGAGTAAGGAGTATATTTCTGTTGCCACAGCATACGGCACCCCCAAAAACAAACTTTTCTATAAATACATGCTGAAGCCATCGGCGATATCAATGGTTACCATGGCGGGTTTAGATTTTGCTACGACATTGGGAAATGCATTTCTTGTCGAGACAATTTTTAATTGGCCAGGACTCTCTCGTTATGGATTAACAGTAATGATGAACAAAGACCTTAATGCTATATCGATCGTAATAATAATAATTGGGTTATTATTCATGATATCTAACATTGTTGTTGATGTTATCATTGCTGCCCTTGATCCAAGAGTAAGATTAGGTGAGTGATATGCATAATATTGTTGATCAGAAGAACAATACTGGAATAAACGACAATAAAGCCATTCAAGAAGAATTTGATATAACAAAGAGAGGATTGTTCGCTCCGTCAACCTTAGAAAACTGGAGGAATTATATTTACAAGTTTTCTCATAACAAATTTTCTGTTTTTGGACTGATAATTGTCCTTATTTCAATTTTTTTTGGTATTTTTGCAATGAAGATTGTTCCGTATCCTGAACATATAACAGGTTTCGTGGATTTCTCTAATGCCAGTCAACCCCCTAATTCTGATTATTGGTTAGGCACGGATATTTATGGTAGAGATGTTTTTTCGAGATTAATTTATTCTTTCAGAGGAGCCTTAGTAATGGCTATCATTGTATTGGGGATATCTGCACCTGTGGGATTGTTTTTAGGTTTGTTAGCTGGTTATTACAACGGTACTTATATCGACACAATAATAATGCGTATT
>JAAZCB010000242.1 GCA_012513545.1 Clostridiaceae bacterium | reverse complement strand
CCAGAAGAAGCATTGTTATATCATCCGATATTTCATTAAAGGTTCTTATAGAAGCAAAGGCTGAAGCATCTTCAACTATCCTGTCGAGAATAACGACAGGGCTTGTGTTTTCTGATAACAGGGTATTAAGAAGACGCTCCTCACCGTACTGTTCACCATTTTTATCTTTCAGTTCAATAATACCGTCTGTATACATAAATAGCCTGTCGTCCTTTTCAAGCTTTATTGTTACGTTTTTGTAGGAAGGATCTTCAAGCCAATTGCTTATCGGGATTCCCGGAACCCTAAGCAGCTCGAATTTGCCTGAAGGGTTGAACAAGACAGGAGAAACGCTATGCCCTGCATTGGAATAGTCTATACTGTAGTTTTTTACGTCCACTATCGCATAGAAAACAGTGATGTACAAATCCTGATCCTTATAATCCCTGTTGAAATCCTGATAAAGGCTGGTTAAAGCCTCTGCGGGGGATAAGGTACTCTTGTTGATTGAGGAACGCAAAAAGACAGTCAGCATTGAAGCTGCCACACCATGTCCGGATACATCGGCAATATATATACCTGTATGGTCTTCATCAATTTTAAAAATGTCAAGGAAATCGCCACCTAGTGTTTCACAGGGCTTATAAATGTAGGAGAACTCAAAGTCACTGGAAAACAGTTGTTTGGGCAGGAGGCTGCACTGAAGCTTTCTTGCTATATTAAGATCACTTTGCAGTTTTTTGTTTTGCTCAATTATTTTTTGCTGAAGGTTTTTCATGTCAGTAATATCATGCAGTACTTCAACACAAGCGACAACTTTTCCAGTCTCATCTTTTATTGGCGAGCTCATAACTGAGAATATACGGCCACCGATAATTTCCTCCTTCTGGTGTGAAGTCCCTTCAAATACAGCTTTTCTTGATATGCAGTTTTCACACGGAGAATCCTTTTTGAGAGCCTTGTAGCATTTATTTCCCAAAAGATTGTCGCCGAGAGCTTTCGACATGGCCTCATTAACAAAAATAACCGTGTCGTTTGTGTCCAAAACTCTGACCCAATCGTACATTCCATTTATTATATATTTTATAAAATTTTTATCTATAATACTGTTAATTCCATTTTCATTGTTAATGCTCATTGATATGATCCTTTCAAAAAAGTCATTCAATCAAATAATAACAGAGTAAATTATTGATATCAACATTAAAATAATATACTTAAGTGCTTTTTAACACTACTGATTATAAATATCTAAAATGTGCATA
The DNA here is from genome assembly GCA_012513545.1 of Clostridiaceae bacterium. The sequence continues at coordinate 1,440 of JAAZCB010000242.1, read as the reverse complement.
AAATATAAAATAAAAGTAATAAAGTAAGTATTTTCGGTAATACTAATATTAGTGGCTGCTGAACATTATTATATTTATTTGTATGACAAGCAGGAGAGTGGATATGTTATTAAATACAGCTTGCAAGCAGACATATATTGACATAAACAGTGATGTAGCGTTTAAGAAATTTACAGATGCGTTTTATGAACTTATTTATAATTCAATAAAGTGTGGTTACAAGTCTATTGTATTCGTGTGTATTGGAACTGACCGGTCCACCGGTGACAGTCTGGGACCACTTATTGGTTATAAAATGAATGACTTGAAATATAAAAGCATTTATGTACACGGTAGCCTTGATGAACCTGTTCATGCAAAGAATATAGACAGAGTAATGGAGCACATTTTAAGGCAGTATGAAAAACCTTTTATAATAGCAGTAGATGCATGCCTGGGAAAAATGGATCATATAGGATTCGTTTCTGTAGGAGAAGGTTCAATAAAGCCTGGTTCTGGTGTAAAAAAAGATCTTATGCCGGTTGGAGACATGTACATAACCGGGATTGTAAACTTTGGCGGCTTTATGGATTATCTAATTTTACAGAATACCCGCTTAAGCATCGTTATGAAAATGGCTGATATGATTTCAATGGGTATAAAGTATGTTCTGTGGAAAGTTAATAATGATCCTGCACTTTATTCGAAGCTTCATGATTGCAATGCATAACTATATTAAAAGTAATTATCAGTTCCTCTTTCTGGCACTATAAGAAAAACGGGTAAAAAGGCTTAATGCGAATATTTTAAATTAAGCCTTTTTACCGCACTCCTGGAAATTTATTTATGGTACGGCATTATAGAGTTTCCCATATAATACAATAGGTAATAGTGCTGTTGTATTTATCAGGAACGGTGAATAACATGAATGAGAATGCGGGTATCAGAACAGGGCTTGAGAGGTTGAAGGAGTATATGTACAGGGAAATAAGGGAACTTAAGGGGAGAATACTTGAAGAGGACCTGTATGAAAGTGAAAAATTGTTGGATGATGGCATGTATAAGGCTAAAACCCATGAGGAATTATTAGAGAGACGAGAGCGTGAAAAATACGAAAAGCACTTGAAAGCCAACAGAAGATACTATAGACAATATAAGTTTTTGAAACAAAATAAATAAGTGCTGGATTTATTTATTATTAATTCAACTTTCTAAAAGGATTTATGGCCTTTTTGCTACTATAGTAGCATTACTCACCGCGGCAAAAAGGTAAACTTTTTTACCTTAACCTGTGAGCAAACAGAGCCTCATAATCCTATTAGAGTAAAAGTTGAATGGGTGCATTTAATTATCGTGAACCATATTATGGAAAGAACATTGCATAAAGGCTTTAGAGAATGTTAACGAAGCGAAGGATAAGTCGAATCACTGTTTGAGCGAAGCGAGTTTGATTCGACCCGT
>JAAZCB010000241.1 GCA_012513545.1 Clostridiaceae bacterium | reverse complement strand
GTATCCTAAAAAACCATAGGTTGTTATATTTTTATCCTTAAGCTGGCTTAACTGGTCCTTATATGTGGGACAACGATACAGCCAGGATAAGGGTGTCGTCATAGAGAACAGTAAATGCAGCTCTGCGTGCTCTAAAATGCTTGACTGAAGAAAAAATGTACACTTTTCAGGATCAAGTCCTGCGCTTAGCCAGTCTATAATTAAATCCGATACATTGTTTTTTAACTCAGAGGTATCCTCATATCCAGTAGTAAGGGCATGCCAATCTGCAATAAAAAAATAACACTTATATTCATTCTGAAGCTTAACCCAGTTTTCCAGAGCACCGAAATAGTTACCCAGATGTAATGCACCTGTTGGCCTCATGCCACTTAAGATTGTCCCTTTATTCACTTAAAAACTCACTCTCCTGTTTACTATAAATAGGTAAAACTCTAATTCTAATAATAATTATCCATTAAAATCATATTTATAAATTATATCTTTTTTTTCATATAAAGTCTAACTCAATTTAAGAAAATTAAGCAACTGGTTTAAGGAATTTTATCAATATGATTACACAAACGGTGCCACAAGAGGTTTTACTGCAAAATCAAGCACACCAACCATAAAATGTACTGCAGGCCAAAGTATAAAACCGAAAGCACCTGTTATCATAAGAATTATGAGAATTGCATAAAAGATCTGATGATAATTCATAAGTTTAAAATATATCCTTGCAGGCAATAATCCCGAGAATATCTTCGAGCCATCCAGCGGAGGGAAAGGAATAAAGTTGAAGACTGCAAGGACAGTATTCATACTGACACCTAAAACGCATAAGTTGATAATTACAGTATTAATATCAGTAGATTCAAACAAACCCAGTCTATTAATCATTAATTTAGGATCAAAATCATATCTGAAACCGTAATAGGTTAAAGGAATCATAAACAAAAATGCCAGCAACATGTTGGAAACCGGACCTGCAAGACTCACAAGCACCATACCCAGCTTTTTGTATTTTAGATTACTTATGTTAACCGGAACAGGTTTCGCCCATCCAAATGAAAAAAACAATATCATTATAGTACCAAATGGATCAAGATGCTTAAGCGGGTCAAGCGTAAGTCTTCCTTTGTCCTTGGCAGTAGAATCACCAAGGAGGTATGCCGAAAGTGCATGAGACATCTCGTGAAAAGATATCGAAAAAGAAAAAACCAAAAACAAATATACAATAATTATAGGATTTTTCAAGTTATCAACAAGCATTTTATTACTCCTTATAAACCCAGGTAAGAGTTCATTTCCGATTCTTAGTCGTGTAGCGTTTTTGTGATTTTACACTTTAAAATATTAAATATCAGTATTTAAAACCGGTTATGATTCGCTGCTTATCCTGGTTTTTTTTACATAATCCAATTCTTCTTCAATAGTATTAATAGTGCCGTTAACCTTCTGTATTAAAATACTTTGCAGTATTTCCTTAAACTCAGGTCCAGGCTTAACACCAGCCTTCAATAAATCCTTTCCCGTAATACACGGCTTTATGCTTCGTAAACAGTTTATATACTTCAGTATCCTTTCATGAAATATATGATTGTCCTCTATCAAATATAAAGCAACCAATACCTCTGTTGAAATTTCCTTAAAAGCTATATAAATATCATAATTACTCACACTTCCCTTACCTATCAGCATTGGGAGCGAATTATCACGTATGTTTATGAAGCTTAGTATCTCATGCTTAAAGCTCTTGTTCAGTCTCATCCTCGAAGCAGAACTACAGGCTTTTTCACTATTCATATTGTAATGAAGAATAAGAATATATAAAAGGATTTTATCAATATTTTCATTGAACTTCAAGTTTTTTTGAAGAAGTGAAATTTTTTTATCAAGACTTGCAAGAATATCCATCAATACATCAGTTAAATCGATTTCAGGGTAAATCTTTTCAAGGATGCCCAGATTGAGCATACGCTTAAGTATTTCTGCAAAATTCTTTTCCCTCAGAAGAATATCGAACTCAAAACCGATACGTTCCCTGCTAAGCGCATCGAAAATTCCTGATTCAATAGCCTTAACCGCCAGACTCTCAGTCTTCTCCTCCATATGAAAACCATACCTGGCCTCAAACCTTACAGCCCTAATAATCCTGGTGGGGTCATCAATAAAACTCAAGTCGTGAAGAATCCTGATAATCCCCTTCGACAAGTCTTTTTCTCCTTCAAAAAAATCAATAACCTTACCCCAATCATTACTGTTAAGTTTTATTGCTATGCTGTTGATTGTAAAATCTCTTCTAAAAAGGTCATCCCGTACTGTTCCCTCGCTAACCTCAGGGAGAGCAGCCGGATGAGGGTATTTTTCCTTCCTTGCAGTAACAATATCAATGGATAAACCATTTTCCATTGTAACAAGGGCTGTCCGGAACCTTTCATAGGTTTCAAGCTTTGCTGAGTATTTTTCTGAGAACTTTTTTGCAAAGCATATCCCATCACCTTCCACAACAAGGTCAATGTCCAGATTTTCTACTCCTATAATAAGATCCCTGACAAACCCGCCTACAACATATATGTTATATCCAATTTCATCTGCAATTCTCCCTGCATCGGACAATACCCTTGCAACCTTATCAGGCAGCAATTCAAATTTCATACTGATTTCCTCCTGCTGTAAAAGCAAAACCCTTCTTAAGACAACAGAGGCAGACTGTATTTTACTTCATCAACACTTAAAGATCTTCGGGCAGCACATCATTTCTTATAATATCATCATAGTCTTCTCTTTTGACAATTATGCGTGATTTGCCGTCCTTTACCAACACTACGGGCGGTCTTGGAATCCTGTTGTAATTACTTGACATTGAGTAATTATATGCACCTGTGGCTAACACAGCCAGAATATCCCCTGACTTTATTTCGGGCATAATTATATCCTTAGCCAGAAGATCACCCGACTCACAACACTTTCCTGCAATAGTAATCTTTTCAGTCTTAGGTGCATCAGGTCTGTTTGCAAGTACTGCGTCATATGTTGCGTTATACAGTGCATACCTTGGATTATCCGTCATTCCGCCATCAACTGAAACATATTTCCTTACATCTTTAATGTCCTTGACTGCGCCGATTTTATACAAAGTAATTCCTGCCGAAGCCACTATTGATCTTCCGGGCTCCATAACAATAAAGGGAAGCTTTAATTTTTTGTCCTCACATACTTTTCTTACTACCTTTGAAACCGATTCAATATAGTGATCATACTCAATAGGATCATCGTCAGGCGTGTATTTTATTCCGAAACCCCCGCCAAGGTTAAGCTCCTCAATTTCAATGCCGGCTTTTTCTTTTACTTCTGCAATAAACTCAAGCATAACCTTAGCAGCCATTTCAAAGGGTGCCAGATCAAATATCTGTGAGCCTATATGGCAGTGCAGGCCTTCAACCCTTATGCCGGAAAGCTTTGAAGCCTCAGTGATAATATCGAGAGCCTCATTATTTGAAAGAGTAACCCCGAACTTGGAATCTACCTGCCCTGTCATTATAAAATCATGAGTATGCGCATCAATTCCAGGTTTGATTCTGAATGAAATACTTGCAGTCTTACCTTTTTTTGAAGCTATTTCACTTACCCTGTAAAGCTCTTCCCTGTTATCCACTACAATCCTTCTGATATTGTTATCAATGGCAAATTCAAGCTCATCATATGTCTTGTTATTTCCATGGAAGTAGACCTTGTCCATTGGAAAGCCTGCTTTTATTGCAGTATAAAGCTCTCCTCCCGATACAACATCAAGTCCGAGTCCTTCCTGGTGAGCTATCCTGCAGACAGCCATGGTGCAGAAAGCCTTACTTGCATATAACACAAGACCTCTGCCATTATAGTACTTGTCCATAGAATTTTTATATATACGGCAATTTTCTCTTATAAGACCTTCATCCATCACATAAATCGGTGTTCCGTAATTTTTTTCCAGCTCAACACAATCACAGCCTCCGATTTCCAAATGACCGTTTTTATTTATTGATAGTGATTTTGATACAAACATACCTTCCACCTTCCATATAAAAATAAATAATTTCAAAATCATTACATAAGTTCTTCAATTGAAGTATTCCTGAGAAATAAATATATTTATTTACGCTAGAAATATATTTATTTTATGGTAACACTATTTTTTGCAAGAGTCAATACTCAATCCTGCAAATTGGCGGATGTGATAAATGCGATGAAAAATATGTAAGCATAATGCAAAACCGGTTATACGGGTTTGACCCCTTATAACCGGTTTAAGACTGTTTACATTTCTATTATATTACTCTCATTTATCTTTTAGTGCCTCATAACAAGTAATGCTTCAATTAGCCGATGTATCAGCTTTTTGCTGAAAACTTGTAAATGGTTGTATGCCTGTATTCCTGTCCTGCCTTAATTACAGGTGATGGGAAATTTCTGTGCTTTAAAGAGTTTGGAAAGTATTGAGTTTCAAGGCAGAATCCGGATCTCTTATTATATCCGGCACCATTCTTGCCGGAGGTACCGGCCAAAATGTTGTTGCCTGAATAAAACTGAATACCGGGTTTAGTTGTATAAACCTCCATAACCCTTCCGCTCGAAGGATCAAATACTTCAGCAGCCTTTTTCAGGTCCTTGTCTTCCATACTGATTACAAGGTTATGGTCAAAACCCTTTCCATAAAGGATTTGTTGATCATTCGCCGAAATACCTTCACCAATAGGTCTCATTGTTGTAAAATCCAATGGCGTCCCCTTAACACTCCTGATTTCACCTGTCGGTATGCAGTCCCCGTCTATAGGAGTAAAACTGTTGCAGTTAAGCTTGAGTTCATGCTTCAATATGTCACCGCATTCGTGACCTGACAAGTTAAAATAAGAATGATTTGTCAGGTTCACCACGGTATCCTTGTCAGATACTGCATAGTAGTCGATTTTGAGGGAATTATCATCTGTTATGGAGTATATAACCTTTACATCAAGATTTCCAGGGTAGTTTTCTTCTCCATCCACACTCAGATATGAAAGCTGAAGACACTGAAGGTTATCTTTCTTTACGACGTCAGCCTCCCATACTACCTTATCAAATCCTTTTATCCCTCCATGCAGATGATGTTTCCCTTCAGTTGCAAACAGAGCATAACTAGAGCCGTTAAGCTCAAAACTTGAATCTTCAATTCTGTTGGCATACCTCCCAATTATGGCTCCAAAAAAGAATATATCCTTCAAATAGTCCTGGAGATTGTCATAACCTAAAACAACATCCTCCAGTTTTCCATTTTTATCTGGCACATAAAGTGATACTACTACTCCCCCATAATTGGTAATTTTCGCTTTCATGCCGTTTGCATTTGTAAGGGTATAGATATTTACACTACCTACACCTTCAAAATTACCAAATTTCTCTTCTAAAATACACATAATCTTAATTATCCTTCAATTATATACTTGTTAAGCAAAGTTTCAAGATATTCTTGCCTTCCTGAAGTATTTTTAACCTGATCATTTGAAAGTGCATATTTTTCAAGTTCTTTAAAACCAACCTTGCCACTTACGATGTCAGCGCCAATGCCGCTCTTGTAGCTCTGGTATCTTTCTTCGATAAATTTGTCAATCTTTCCATCCTGTATCATTTTATATGCAGCTTTTAAGCCTTTTGCAAAGGAATCCATACCTGCAATGTGAGCATGGAAAAGATCAACTGCTTCAAAGGAACCTCTTCTTACCTTGGAGTCGAAGTTCAGGCCGCCTTTGGTAAAGCCGCCGGCTTTAAGTACTTCATACATAGCAAGAGTTGTATCGTAAATGTTAGTCGGGAATTGGTCAGTATCCCATCCAAGCAGTAAATCACCCTGGTTTGCATCAATGCTTCCCAAAACTCCGTTGATTCTTGAAACCTGGAGTTCATGCTGGAAGGTATGAGCTGCAAGTGTAGCATGGTTTGCTTCGATATTCATCTTGAAATCCTTTTCAAGACCATAAGTTCTTAAGAAACCTATTACAGTTGCAGTATCAAAGTCATACTGGTGCTTTGTAGGTTCCTTCGGCTTTGGTTCAATCAGGAACTGGCCTGTAAAGCCTATTTCTTTTGCATATTCTACAGCCATTCTAAGGAATCTTCCCATATTGTCAAGCTCAAGCTTCATGTCTGTGTTGAGAAGTGTCTCGTAACCTTCTCTGCCGCCCCAGAATACATAGTTCTGTCCGCCGAGCTCCATTGTGATTTCCATGGCTTTCTTAACCTGGGCTGCAGCGTATGCAAATACGTCAGCGTTTGGTGAAGTGGATGCACCGTGTACAAACCTTGGATTGCCGAAAGCATTTGTTGTACCCCAGAGAAGTTTAACACTGCTGCTTTTCATGTTTTCTTTTATAAGAGCAACAATTTCATCAAGTCTCTTGTTTGTTTCTGCAAGTGTTGAAGCTTCAGGAGCTATATCCCTGTCATGGAAACAGAAGAAAGGTACTCCGAGCTTTTCACAGAATTCGAAGTTTGCAGCAACTTTTGCTCTTGCAATATCCATTGGGTCGCTTAAGTTATCCCACGGTCTTTGAGCAGTGCCTGCTCCAAACGGATCTGCGCCTCCTCCTTGGAATGTATGCCAGTATGCAACTGCGAAACGCAAATGCTCCTTCATGGTCTTGCCGCCTACAACTTCGTCAGCATTGTAATACTTAAACGCTAACGGGTTGTCTGAATCTTTACCTTCATATTTGATTTTTGATACGTTCTTAAAATATTCTGACATAATAAAATGCCTCCTTAAATTAATATTATTATCATTTTCCAAATAGTACTTTTATCGGGATAATCGCAGCCCCTAAAACTGAAGCCCTTTCCCCCAGATCTGATTTAATTATTTCAACGTCACTTGCAGGCTGTTTTAATGCCTTGCACTCAACAATATCTTTTATCTGGTGCATAGCAATATCGGCATAGTTGACAAACTCTTTTCCCAAAACTATTTTTTCAGGATTCAGGATATTTACAACACTTGATATAGCCAATCCCAGAAATCTTGCGGATTCCACCAGTATGTTCCTGGCTACCTCGTCGCCTTCCTTTGCAGCGGCAATAACTGTCTTTATATTGATGTCCTCAATATTTTCAACAGCATTGAGCTTTGAAACCACGCCCTGTTTAACCAACTGCTGTGCTCTTTCAACAATTCCCGTAGTTGACGAGTAGGTTTCAAGACATCCGTAATTTCCGCAGCCGCATTTTTTTCCGCTGTCATCCACTACTATATGTCCAACCTCTCCGGTACTTCCACCTGCACCACGGTATGGTTTTCCGTCAATGAATATACCTGAGCCTATTCCGGACATTATGTTTATACAAACGAAGTTTTTAATTTCCTGACAGTTGCCGATCCAGTTCTCACATATCGCTGATGCCATGGACTCGTTTTCAACATAAACAGGCAAGGCCGCCAGCGTGGTTAAGCGTGTTTTTATATCCACGTTCTCCCATTCGAGGTTCGGAGCAAGAATTACCTTGCCAACCCTGCTGTCAATCATACCAGGTATCGAAATCCCTATCCCAAGTAGTCTTGACTTTTCTATCCTGTTATATGCAATTACTTTGTCGATTTCTTCTGCAATTACCTTTGTAATCTCATCAAACAATACGGGTCTTGGCACATCAACAAGTCTTTCGTCTATAACCCTGCTTGTTATATCCATAAGCACAAGCCTGATATAGTCGATATCAAGGTCTACTCCAATGGAATAAAAAGACTCAGGCTTAAGTTCCAGTAAAACCGGCCTTCTTCCGCCCTGCGACTTGCCAATTCCAGTCTCGGTAATATATCCGGCTTCCAGCAACTCCGATACTATACTACCGATTGCAGTAGCCGACAAACCTGTTATTTTGGAAAGCTCCGCTCTGGATATTTCCTTGTGTATCCTAATCAAATCGAGTATTACTGTTTGATTGAACACTTTTAGGTATTTGTTGTTTCCAACCCTGCTTTTTGTCATAAAAACTCCGAAGATTTATAGTATTCCTGCAAGATCTGTAAAATCTTTTTTAAGTGAATTGTAAAGCTGCTTGTAAATACCGTAGAACTTCTCATATTTTGAATTAATCTCCATATCAGCGCTCTGTTTGGTTTTTACCTTTATAACTGCTTCACATGCCTGGTTTACACTGCTATAAACGCCTGTTCCGACTCCTGCAAGCAGAGCAACACCAAGAGCAGGTCCTTCTGAGGAATTTATTGTAGTAATTTCCTTTCCGAAAACATCAGCCTGCATCTGTCTCCACAGCTTGCTTTTTCCGCCGCCGCCCGATGCTCTTACCTCTGATACGTCAACGCCCATTTCTCTTATAATTTCAAGGCAGTCCTTGAGGCTGTAAACTACGCCTTCCATAACAGACCTTATCATGTCGGGTTTTTCATGTTTGGCTGACAATCCGAAGAATACGCCTTTAGCGTTAGGGTCAAGGTGAGGTGTTCTCTCTCCCATCAAATAAGGCAAATAAATAAGCCCGTTACATCCGGCAGTTACTTTTTCCGCTTCCTGGTCCATAAGCACATATGGGTCAATCTTCAAAAGATCGGCTGTCCTTTTTTCTTCTATGCAGAAATTGTCACGGAACCATTTAAGTGATAAGCCTGCACCCTGTGTAACTCCCATGATATGCCAGGTGTTCGGAACTGCGTGACAGAAGGTATGAACCCTTCCTTTTGGATCAATGCTGACATTTTCAGAAAATGCAAAAACAACACCAGATGTTCCTATTGTTGATGATACAACACCTGTTTTAACTATACCGTTTCCAACAGCACCAGCAGCCTGATCGCCTGCACCGCCTGCAACCGGAGTTCCTTCTTTCAGACCTGTAATCTCCGAAGCTGCCCTGTTGACTTTACCGCTGATCTCCTGGGATTCGTAAAGCTTACCGAGCATGCTCTGTTCAATACCAAGCTTACCCAGCACCTCACTGCTCCACTTTCTGCCCGGTATATCCATAAGCTGCATACCGCTGGCATCGGAAACCTCTGTTGCAAATTCTCCGGTTAAGCGGAATCTAATGTAGTCTTTAGGCAAAAGGATTTTATTTACCTTTTCAAAAATTTGTGGTTCATTATTTTTTACCCAAAGTATTTTTGAAGCGGTAAACCCTGTCAACGCAGGATTTGCAGTAATCTCAATCAGTCTTTCCCTGCCTATGATGGAAGTAATCTGATCACATTCCAGGAAACTGCGCTGATCACACCAGATAATAGCCTTTCTAAGTACGTTGTAATCTTTGTCCAGAAGCACAGCTCCATGCATTTGACCGGAAAGGCCGACACCCTTAATGTCAGAAGCCTGAATTCCGCTTTTGGAAATAACAGCTTTAATTGTGGTGTATGTGGCCCTCCACCAGTCTTCAGGGTCCTGTTCAGCCCATCCTAAGTTGGGCTGGTATAAAGGATACTCTTCCAATGCACTGGCAACCGTATTTCCGTTTACATCAAACAGTACTGTTTTAGTACCTGATGTACCGATATCAATACCCAGCAAAAATGACAAACTTATCCCCCCTATTCAAATTAACTTTGTAATCTCACATTATTAAGTATATTCCGATTTGAAAGTTTTTTCAATAGAATTTGAAAATATTGCCCATAGTTTATAATGTAATATTAGTATTTGATTGACCACAAAAAAAGCTGGATTTCTCCAGCTGATTCTGCTATTTTTGTTCCAATAACTTTTCTTTCAATTCATTTAAAACCACTTTCCTTTTGTTTAACTCTTCTTCGTCTGCCCCTTCCCATCTTTCCAAATCCTGTCCGGATTCAATAATTTCCAGAGCCATCTTTTTTATATTTTTCTCAACACTTCCCTTTTCCAGCTGCAATGCTGCAAGTGTAAGATATATTATTGAAGCTTCGTCCTCATCCTCAAGCTCATCTTCAAAGGACTCAAGAATTTGCTTTGTAGCTTTCTTAACACTCATTCCCTCTTCAATAGCATCATCAAATTCAGTTTTTATATCCATTGCCAGATCATCATCAAAAATACCAGTATCCCATGTTCCCATTACATTATCCCCCTTATAATTTATAATAAGCCTGCTTGTTTTAGTCTTCTCATGTATCTGTTTCTTTCTGAAATTTCATTTCCAATTCCATATGGTTCATATTTGTCGATGTCCTCTTTTGAAATTTCAATCCGTTCTCCAGCAGTATCAAATGAATCACTTGTTCCTTTACGTATAAAATATTTCCAATTGCCACAATCCTGACTCCAAAAATACGGCATATCAATTTCTTCATCGACAGGTTTATTATCAAAAATCGTCCATTCACCTTTCCTTACCCCATCGTCATAGCACCACTTCATAACTAAAGGTTTATTTTTTATAGCCTCTTCAAAGTCAAATTCAGAGACATCCCTTATGGGTTTAATCTTATATAATTCAATAAAAATTGTAGCTTGGTCATTTTTTAATACTCTACCCACTCCGTTTAAATCATTTTCAAGTGGAACTAGAAATATATCACCTATTTTATAACGAATTCTTTTTGCCATTATATATCACTCCATTGGACGATTACACGCCTGAAACTATAGATAATTATTATAGTAAACCTACTTTCTTAAGCCTTTTGATATAAATATTTCTTTCAGAATATCCATCGCCAATTCCTTCACCTTCATATTTGTCGATATCATCTTTTGAAATTTCAACCCGCTCTCCAAAAGTCTCAAAACAATCAGGCATTCCTTTACGTATATAATATTTCATATCACCGGAGTCTATATGCCAGAATAAAGGCATTTCAATCTCTTCTTCTATAGGCTTATTATCAATAATTATCCACTCTCCCTTCTTTATCAAACTATCATAGCACCAACTCATAGCCAATGGTTTTTCCCTTATTACCTCTTCAAAGTTAAATTCTGAAACATCTTTTATAGGTTTAATTTTATACAATTCAATAAAAATAGTAGCCTGATCTTTTTTCAGTATTCTACCCACTCCGTTTAAATCATCTTCAAGTGGAACTAGAAATATATCACCTATTTTATAACGAATTCTTTTTGCCACTAAATATCACTCCTAAATTATTTTCTTTAAAAACTTCCCTGCATCATCAAGATATTTTGCTGCCTTAGTCGCAGCTTTTTTCGTACTATTACTCAAAGGTCTTATTTTATTTAGCAATTTTATACCGTTTTTGGTATAGTTTTCATAAGCTAGTTGCTCTAATCCCCTTGCTTCTGAGTATAATAAACCTTTTAATTCTTTCCCTTCAATTCTCGCTACTTGAATTTGCAATCCTTTTTTGGCAGAATCAGTAGCCCAATGCTGCATTTTTCTCATCGTAAGAGGTTGTCTAGTCCTACCAACATACTTTACTGCACCAGTAGTTTTATCATACAATTCATACACCGTATATTTAAAACCGTACTTTGCATTATTTCTTGCAATTGCATGAGTTATGGATGCAAAATTCGTTTCATCACTTATCTTCACCATTGCACTGCTGTCAAGGGTAGCTGCATATACTGTCGTAACATCACCCAACACATCGAATATTACGCCGGCAT
>JAAZCB010000025.1 GCA_012513545.1 Clostridiaceae bacterium | reverse complement strand
GTAGATTTATAAACCATATAATTTATTCAACCTGCAACACATAGTTGACATTAGCGAATTATGGGCTATGATGTCAACTATGTTTTTTTTCTGTATTTCTAAGTAGCATTATACTTGAATTCATCTAAAACATGTGATAAGATTGAACTGTGATAGCATTTGGTAAAATAATCATGCTAAATATTTAAGAAAATCATTGTTTTTTATTTGGGTTTTTGACATAATAACTTAAAATTCGACAAGATAGGTGTTTATGTAAAGAACCGTCACGGTTTGTTTCAAAAGGCAATTCACATTTACTATTAATATTTGAGTTATTATAAAGGCTTTATAGATAATATTCTGATTATTAAAGTGTAATAAATACGCGTAATATTAAATATATATAGGAGATAACGGGTGATAAAATGAATGCTTTATTACAGGTAAGGAATTATTTGAAAGCGTTTGTTGATATATTTATGAAGTGTTATTTCAATACAGTGCTGAAGAGATTTGAACTGATTACATATTTGGTAATTTCTTCATTCATTACCTATTTGCAGATAACAGGCGGTGAATCCTATGGAACTTTTGGCATGAGAGGTTTACTGGGACAGACCCAGTCGTTGGTATTTGTGCTTATGGCCTTCCGTTTTGGATATTTCGGGTGTGCTATAGCTGCAATGTATATGTTTTTTGATATTTATAATATACTTACATCTCTATATCACGGTAGCGATAGAACTCTGGTTATAGGTGTGACACAGAAGATACTGACAATTGTTGTTATTAGCTTTGTTGCGCTGCTTACAAACAGACAGGAAGGACAAAAAAGAAAACTCGAGCGCTTGTCAATAATAGATGAATTGACTGATGCATACAATCAACGCTTTTTTCACATGATTATTGACAGTGAAATTGAAAAAGCCAGGAAGTCACAGCTTTCTGTAGGTCTCATCATGCTGGATATTGATAATTTCAAGATGTATAACGATATATACGGTCACGACTGCGGCGATACCATCTTAAAATGTACGTCATCAATTCTGAAGAGGGTTATTGGAGGCAAAGGTTATATTTGCAGATATGGGGGAGATGAATTTGCTGCTATTTTCACAAATACCGACCTTAAATCCTTAGAGCGACTGGCAAACAATATCCGTGAAGAATTTGAGGCAAATAAGTGTGATTATTTCAGAAAAGATCTGTGTGAAAAAGTAACACTTTCAATCGGACTTTCAGAGTACCCCAATATGTCGAAAAGCAAAAACGAATTAATATATCAGGCTGATATGGCCCTATACCATGCAAAGAATCTAGGTAAAGACAAGGTTCATCTTTACCAGGATGTTATTCTTCAGATCAGGAAGAATATCAGTTCAGACCATCAACAGCTTATTGGAATATTCAGAGGCTTACTGAGCACTATTTCTGCAAAGGATACATATACGCACGGTCACTGCGAACGGGTGTCCTCTTATGCGGTAATGATTGGAGAAGCTCTGGGACTTGATCTTAGGGATATAAGCATAATTCAGTATGCAGGCCTTCTTCATGATATTGGTAAGGTTGAAATCCCTAAAAGTGTGTTGAATAAAAAAGGAAAGCTTTCAAAGGAGGAGATTTTCTCAATACATCAGCACCCTGTTTACAGTGAAAATATTCTGGAACCATTAAAGGGGATGGACCAGCTTGTAGATTATGTCAGACATCATCATGAGAGGTATGACGGTTCGGGATATCCGGATGGCTTAAGAGGTGATCAGATTAGCCTTGGGGCAAGGATACTATGTGTTGCGGATTCTTTTGATGCAATGATTTCAGACCGGCCATACAGTAAAAGCATGACTCTTGCTCAGGCACTCAATGAACTAAAATTGAATTCAGGCTTGCAGTTTGATCCTGATATTGTCAATATTTTTAGTGAAATAATTAAATCCAAAGCTGCTGCAGTGGTTACAGGCTAATAAATATAACGATTTAAGACGATTATTCTCTTAAAGGGTTTATATATAAGACAACAGGGAACAATTTTAACTACTATATAGCATGATCTTCTAAAATAACATAATTCACGCCATTATATTATAATTATTTTAATTTTCTAACAAAACTTTATAACTAAAAAAGTATATTATATATTGCAAAGCTTATGGTTCAAATGCTAAACTATGTAATAGGCTAAAATATTACACTATATTTTGTTAATTTGGATTAAATAGGGTAATTTTTGCTATTCATTTTTATAGTGATAGTTTTAATTTAAAATACTTCATGGTGAATATATAAGGTCGAATATTATTTGCTATTGACAAAAAAGGAGGAAATGCATTAGTTTAACAGGTTTTTTATGACTATTTACTGTCAGTAAAAAATTAATTATTGAAGGAAAGGAAGTATGCAATATCGATTAAAGGTATAGATTGTCAGGAAAAAGCTTCTTGTTAAGAAAAAAGTAGATATGGTATAGAGTCCGGAAGTATAGAGAGAAACAGTATATATAGAAAAAAAGCAACAGTTTACATATATAGTAATTATTTGTATCTGGGGAGGTAGGCAGAGTATGTATTATTATACTGAAGGAAGGGTAGCAATTGTTGGAATGGGCGGAATATTTCCGGAAGCAGACAACAAGGATATTTTCTGGGAGAATATACTTTCAGGAAAAGTATCTGTTAGGGAAGTTCCTGACCATTTGATTCACGGGGAAATTTTTTACAGACCGGACACCATCAACAAAGTTAACAAGAACGACAAGACTTATACCAAAGTTGCAGCTTTACTTGATATTGACGATTATACGGCTTTAAGCAAAAAGTTCAGAATTCCTCCTGCAGTTGCACAGCACATG
>JAAZCB010000240.1 GCA_012513545.1 Clostridiaceae bacterium | reverse complement strand
TGAATTCTGCTATAAGGTGAACCGTAGATATTTCGGCGAAGAATTGTTTGATAGATTGTTAATTGCCTGTGCTACTATAAATTATAAAACCGTTGTTAAAGATTACCGATAGTCATATAATATTATTATGTATTCTTATTACAGTTGCGCCAATTATTGCTACAATAAAAGCAATAGATGGTAAAGATTATAAGTATCCTTTATCAATATCGATTATTCCAACCAAATCAAAAAGACAAAAATGAAAACAATAGTTTTATTTTTTATGATCTGCTTCCTGACAATAGCAGGCGGTAAATCCCAACAGGCATATAAATTTTCAGATGATAAATCTATTCTGAAGTTTTATAAGCAGTATAGCTCTTTTACGGATCCAGGGAAATATGAATACCTATATAAAAATCTGCCAGATTCTTTACCAGAACTATGCAGGTTAATCAAATCCCAGTTTATTCATCCCTTTTCAGAATTGCCTCAATATCGCAATCAAATTCCCAAAGAAAGATGGGATGAGTGGATTACCATGTATCCAACAGTCCAATCGATTTTGAAAGGTCTTCTGTCTTATGACTCCAGGGGAATTGTATATGATCGCAACCCTCACAACCGTTTGGTGCTGGCTTGTCGGGGAAATGCCATCGTACTGGCATCAGTACTTAAATATCGTGGAATTCCTGCCAGGGTTCGTGTCGGACATGCCAAATATATAGAGTCTGGATATCATGTAAGCCATGCAATCTGTGAAGTCTGGAATGATACAGAGAAACGTTGGATGCTTGTTGACCCGGATATGAATATGATTGATTTCAACAGGGAACAATTCGATTTCAGTAACGAAGTATGGTTGAAAATGCAAAAAGGGGATATAAATCCCAACCTTTATATACAACCTCCCAATATAACCGGATTAGTTTCAATTTTAGGAAAAATTAGCCTCGATTTATCCTCATTATTAGGAACTGAATTTACATTTGCTCAATACGCGCCAATGTTGGATTATTGCTTAAAAAACAACAATCATTTAACCGCAAGACAAATTGAAATTCTTAACAAAATATGTAAGTTAATGAATACACTCGACGCGAAAAACCTTACTGAATTACAGGAAATCTATAATAAAACACCTGAAATTCAAATAACAGAAACGCTTAAAATGGATGCAATAGCATTAGAAAACAACATTGGAAATGCTTCCATAAATAAACCCGATGTTGAATTTGTTGATATACCAGGAGGAACATTTATAATGGGAAGTCCTGCTACGGAGCAGGGAAGACAAAATGATGAGATACAACATAAAGTTACCCTGAACCCTTTTAAAATGAGTAAATATCCTGTGACCTTTGAGCAATACGATTTATTTTGTGAGGTTACAGGAAGAACTAACCCCTGGGGAATTGAACGGGGAAATCTTCCGGTTTCACAGGTTACCTGGTACGATGCCCAGGCATTTGCCGAGTGGATGGGTTGCAGGCTGCCTACCGAGGCAGAATTTGAATATGCAGCCCGTGCAAATACAGTCACTCCTTTTTATACCGGTAATTGCATTACATCTGAACAAGCAAATTTTAATGGCAACAAACCTTACACGAGCTGTGAACAAAGTGAAAACAGAAAGAAGCTGCTTCCTGTTGGTAGTTTTGCCCCCAATGCCTTTGGATTATACGATATGCATGGTAATATCTGGCAATGGTGCAGTGATTGGTATGGGGAATATAATATTAAAGATACGTTGAATCCAAAAGGCCCTGATACCGGCACTAAAAAAGTTGATCGCGGGGGTGGCTATTATGATCCTGCCTGGAGATGCCGGTCAGCTTATCGTGCAGGAGGGGACCCTCCGGGAAACAGAGGTAATGGTATTAGTTTCAGGATAGTAAAAGATGAATGAAAAAATATGAAATCGGCAGCACATAACACGCGGTATAACCAATAAGGGTTTCAGTAGTATGCGAAGGTTTGTAACCCGCCTTAAAGTTTGTTGTAACTTGATAGGTAATTCGCCCGCACTCCCTTACTGGCCATACCGCCAACCGTTGTAGGCCATTCTAAGAGACCGTGGATAAAATCACGATCTTGTTCATAAATAATATCCGGATTGGTTTATCTTTTAACCTATTTTTGTATAAAAAGTTTATGAAACTCATTAAACTTCCAGATTATAAAAGTCCTGTTGCAAAAGAATTTGTGTCTGAAATTCAGCAAAAGAACTATGGCTCGATCTTAGCTGATCCTCCTTGGAGATTTCAAAACAGAACCGGGAAAATGGCTCCTGAGCATAAAAGACTTTGTCGTTATCCTACATTATTACTCGATGAGATAAAAGAAATACCTGTACATCTTGTAGCTAATAAGAATAGCCATCTGTATTTGTGGGTTCCTAATGCCCTTCTAAAAGAAGGTCTGGAAGTTATGGATGCATGGGGATTTAAATATAAATCAAATATTGTTTGGCATAAGGTTAGAAAGGATGGTGGGCCAGATGGAAGAGGCGTTGGATTCTATTTTCGAAATACGACTGAAATAGTGCTTTTTGGAACTAGAGGAAGTTTAAGGACATTGCAGCCAGGAAGAACTCAAGTTAATATCATTAGAAGTCAGAAGCAGGAACATTCCAGAAAACCTGATGAACTATATGATATTATTGAAAAGTGCAGTCCCGGCCCATTTCTAGAAATATTCGCTCGAGGAAAAAGAAATAATTGGGATGTTTTTGGTAATCAAGCGAATGAAAATTATACTCCTGAATGGGAAACATACAAAAATAACAGTTCAAATAAGACAAGAATAGCTTAATGGCAACTGACCTTTCAAGACTAAAAGTGTCCTTAACCAAACATGGGGCACATAAAATTGCATTTCTTCTTGAACACTTTGATAAAGACGATGTCCTTAATCATCTTGAGGGAGATTATATGGACATCAATATTGATAGTGCTCAAACAAGAAGAATACTTTCTATTGAAGAAGGCAAACCTGCTCCTGAACTATGGAATGAAATTAAGAAGTATGGTTTAGAAGATATAATTGATCTTGTTTTTATTGCTATAGTTTTTAGTCATAACGAACTAATCTCCGCACTCCAAACGGGAATAGAAGAAGGTTGCGTAGTAAAAAGAGGTAAAATTATTGATGGTAAAGCATATACTAATTTTGCGGGAGTACTCGATGAATTTGGTTTTGCTGTTGAACATACTCCCGATTATGTTACATTTGATATATCAAGGATATTTTACAAATTCTACATACCAGAGTTAGTTTCAAAACTCTTGCTAATTAAGCTAACCGAAGCAGGTTGGAAAAAGACAAACTCGTTAGCTGATGAATGTATTAGCTTAGACTTTCACAAAGTATTCGGGCTTGATCCTGAAGAATTTAGAGATTGGCTTGTTGATGCAAAAGAAGTCGAGGAGCAAAAAATTGAAAGAGTTAAAGCACCAAGAAATTTTGAATTTGGAATTAAGTTTAAAAAAGGTCATAATCCTAAATTTGTTGGTGAAATAGAAGTTACTACGCCCACAAGAAGGAAAGCTACATTTATCCATAATTTAATTCAAAACGAGGTTTATATAATTCTTAAAAAAGAGTTTCCTGATCATGAAATTGGTACAGAAATACCGACGAATGTTGGAAGTGTTGACATAGTTAGAAAGCTTCCAGATTCTTATGTATTATATGAGATTAAAACTTCACAAAGTATAAAAACAAATATCAGACAAGGTATTTCTCAGTTATTGGAGTATGCTTATTGGAATAATATTCCTAACATAACTGAACTTGTCATTATTGGACCAAGCCCTTCATCCAAATCATCAATTGCTTATTTGGAGAAATTACGCAATGATTTTAAACTCCCGATTTACTTTCGATATTTTAATCTGGATAAAGTCATCTTAAAGGAAAAAGAATAAGAACGGCCTACAACAGCCGGTCATACGCAATTGCCGGGTTGTGCGGTTGCTAATGGGAGCTCTCTTGGTAGCATTCGTGGTTAACACGATCAGAAAGCGCTCTGAATCGGCAACAGCGTATACCGGCAACCGTTGGCTACAATAGCGCTAAAAGTCAAGTAGTTAGCTGGAGTGCTTAAAATTATATAAATTTGTATAAAAAGATAGATATGCTTACCAAGGAGAAGATAAAGAAATCAATCGACACTCTTCCGGAT
>JAAZCB010000239.1 GCA_012513545.1 Clostridiaceae bacterium | reverse complement strand
TTGGGTAATTTACTTGGAAATGAATGAATGTTCCATCTGGCTTTAACACTCTATTGATCTCATTCATAGCACCTTGTAGGTCAGGGAAAGCATCATACGCATCCATATCAACTATACAGTCTTGTGAACCATCGGTTAAGGGTAAATTATAAGCTGACGCTTGTTGAATTTGAAGATTCCTTCTCCTTTGTCCTTCATGGAGATTTCGTAAATTATAATCAGAGCTTATATAAGAGCCATGATATTCGGCTGGTATTAATTCTTTGAGATAGCCTGTTCCTGCACCAACCTCAAATACATTAGCTCCATCTGGAACATATTGTCGAAACACATCGGATACGATTTTCCTTAATGCTCTTTCGTGAGGATATCTACCCATCTCAATGCTTAGAAGTCCTTCTGGGTTATTCCAGATTTCAGCTTTATGCTGCCCTCCATTATTTGGTCTTTCTGCACTCATATAAATGAGAAGTATATCATACTATGTCTTAAATTTCAATACTATAGGATTAATTATTTACAGAGGAAATTCGCAATCCCAGTAACAATTCAATTTGTAGTTTCAAACTACTGCTCATAAGAGACGCTCTGGCCGGAGCAGGTTTCTAACCTGCTCCGGCTTAGATTTACTGGCTAGGAACCACAAGACAGCCTTGTTGATCTTTTAGTGCTACAATTTCCCCATGGATTACAAGAACAACGTTTTTGAAACAAAAGAAATCCAGGGGAAGGATTTTGTAAGCGATACGTTTACTAACTGCAAGTTTTCAGGTGTTAGTTTCAAATTTTCCTCGTTTGTTGAGTGTAGGTTTGAACTGTGTGATTTCTCAGGTGTAGTATTGGAAAACACCAATTTCTCTCGTTGCACATTTCCTGAAAGTAAATTAAGTTACTTAGATTTTTCTATTACCTCAATAAAAGAATGCGATTTTTCCTCAGCTGTTGCTTCGTATACTGTTTTTCAGAACCTAAAAGAGGGAAGCTCTTATGAAAGAAAAAGGCTGAATTTACAGGGGTGTACGCTTGAAAGGGCAGAGCTTAAACGGGTAGTATTTGTGCTATGCGATTTGACGGACGTTTCTTTTGCTGGATCTGATTTGGAAGGGGCAGTGTTTGAAAAGTGCAAACTTATTAATACCAATTTTTCCGGGACTACTATTAACGGGACCGGGTTTGAGGACTCAGAAATAAAAAAGGCAGTTCTGGATATTGATGGCTTTCTTCAGTTGGGGGCTTCCAAGGGATTTATATTGATAGGTGATAAGTAATCTTTTGGCAAAGTTGAGAAAAATCCGCTCTACTATTCAATTATATTGAAATATAAATCTCTTTGTTTTAAAGTAAAGGTATGAAGGTATTAATTGCCTACGCCAGCAGGCATGGTTCAACGAAAGAAGTTGCCGGAAAAATTGCCCATGAAATGAGAGGAAAGGGTAGGATATCCGTAATTCCGGTTCAGGAAGTGTATGATATCTCTCTTTATGATACGGTTTTGCTGGGCTCAGCTATACGAATGGGAAAACTTCTACCGGAAGCAAAAAGGTTTTTACAAAAGTTTCACAAGGAATTAGCCAGTAAGAGCTTTTATATGTTTGTTGTCTGTATGACGATGTCTTCTGACACAAAGGAGAAAAGAAGTGAAGCCCTTTCCTTTATTAAATCAGGACTTAACTTATATAATCTGACTTCCAAGGATATTGGTTTGTTCGGTGGAGTATTTGATGTTACGAAGCTTCCGTTTCCTATCGGAATTATTGCCAGACTTGCCAAAGTAAAAACTGAGGATGTCCGGGATTGGAATAAAATCGAAAAATGGGCCCGCCGTATCTGCCGTCAGCTTTCTTAACTCTTTATCCTTACTTACATTTTTCTTTCCCTATTCTAATAGTTTTATAAGCCTTAACTCCTACCATAAGAACATCTTATCAAAGGAGGTGATAACTATGGACGGCTATGATTGGGACTATCCTTATGGAGGATACTACGGTGGCGGCGGCGGCCGAGGGGGGTATGGTGGATATGGCCCGTATGGATACGGGTATGGAGGAGGCTACTACTCACCTCCTTACTACTATGGCGGTTACTATGCCCGGCCTTACTGGGAAGGACCATGGACAGGCGGCCGGTACTACGACTACAACGTCAACTACATGTTGGAAGACAACGAGATAGCTGATCTTGTAAGGGATAACATCGATATGGATCCGTATATTTCCCGTTCTGACAAAGATAAAATTGATATTGAAGTTGAAGATGGAGTGGTCACTCTTT
>JAAZCB010000024.1 GCA_012513545.1 Clostridiaceae bacterium | reverse complement strand
CGACAGAATAACCATAGGCATCTTCAATCATTAAGCCTGCCATGGTTATCTGGACAAAAAGTAAAACGATTGATACAGTTAAGTTGAAGAGTTTATTGGTACTTTTAATAGACATGAATACATCCCCCTCTGCTTTGAAATACCTCATATTTACTAAACGCTAAAGAATTAATAACAGCAAAAATAACAAAATTTATATAAGAGCATTATTATATTTAACACTAAAAATTAGAAATATATTAAAGGCATATAAGAGAAATCAAAAATATGCCCTAAAATTGTAATTAGAAGCGGATAAAATAAATTGTAATTATTATGCAGGAAATAAAAATAGTACTTCTGATAAAAGAAATGAAGTCATCAAAGTGATGTTTAAGAAAATATATTATAAAATTACACTCCCATAATAATATTTTACATTATTTTAGTCTTTGGCGCAATACCTATCTTGACTATTGCTTTGTGTTTTGAAAAGACAAATGTTTTAGTATGGCTTTGATTATGGGACAAAGTCTGTTGAATAAATTGGCAAAGAAAATAATGGGCTGCCTTAAATTAAGCAAGCCCACTAATCATAATTGTTATTTTTATACAAATAGTATTATGAAAGAATTGTTTTTAAATCTTCTTCAGGAGTACTTATTGGTTTTAAACCGAACTTTTCAACCAGAACATTTAGTACATTTGATGAAATAAATGCCGGCAATGTTGGTCCTATATAAATGTTTTTGATTCCAAGAGCAAGCAGTGTAAGCAGGATACATACTGCTTTCTGTTCGTACCATGAGAGCACAAGGGTTAATGGAAGGTCATTTACACCGCAATCAAAAGCATTAGCCAGAGCGACAGCAACCTGGATTGCAGAGTATGCATCATTGCATTGACCCATATCCATTATTCGGGGCAAACCTCCAATTTCGCCGATATCGAGGTCGTTAAAACGGAATTTCCCACATGCAAGGGTAAGGATTACAGTATCTTTTGGCGACTTTTGAACAAAATCAGTATAATAGTTCCTTCCGGGTTTTGCTCCATCACATCCACCAACAAGGAAGAAGTGCTTTATTGCACCGGCTTTTACCGCATCGATTACCTTATCAGCTACACTAAGAACAGTGTTTCTTGCAAAACCTGTAGTAAGTTCACAACCGCCGTTTATACCAGTAAAATTCTTATCTTCATCCCATCCGCCTAACTCGAGAGCTTTGTTAATAATTGGTGTAAAATCTTTTTTCCCATTGTCGTCACTTATGTGTTTCATACCCGGATATCCGACAACGGCTGTAGTAAATACTGAATCGGAATATGAAGCTTTGGGTGGCATCAGACAGTTGGTTGTAAATAGTATAGCACCGGGTATACTGTCAAACTCTTTTTGCTGGTTCTGCCATGCGGTGCCAAAGTTACCCTTTAGGTGTTTGTATTTGCGAAGCTCCGGATAACCGTGAGCAGGAAGCATTTCGCTATGTGTATAAATATTGATGCCTTTTCCTTCAGTTTGCTCAAGAAGTTGTTTCAAATCATGGAGATCATGACCGGTGACAACAATAAATGGTCCCTTTTCTACTTTGGTTGATACTTTTGCTGGAACCGGATGTCCGTAAGTTGATGTATTTGCATCATCCAGCAGAGCCATGCACTTTAGGTTTATCTGTCCGAATTCCATTAAAAGGTTAAGCCATTCGTCAATAGAGTGGTTTTCGCCTAAAGCCTTCATTCCCTTATAAAACCAGGAGTTAACTTCAGCATCCTTTTTACCGAGTACATAAGCATGCCATGCATAGGCGGCCATACCCCTCAAACCGAGAAGCAAAGTAGAACGCAATGATACAACATCAGTATCTCCGCTCCAAAGTTCTTCAACAGGGAAATCATTTGCCCCGCCAAGCTTATCCTTTTCATTGCTGACCAGTCTATTTAATTCGTCAATACGACTTTCGTCAAAGTTTACATTTGTAATGGTAGTAAAAAGTCCCTGCATGATCAGTTCATCAGATAAGTCTGAGGTTTTAGTTGCCTCGGCTGCACGTGCCAATCCAATAAGCTTGCAGGTCAGTTCATCCTGTTTGTTGGAAACCTCAGGCTGTTTTCCGCATACACCTATTTTAGTACAGGCTTTACCTCCAGCAGTTTGTTCACATTGAAAACAAAACATGTTTGTCATTTTAATAGCCTCCTTATTTTATTAAATACAAGTGAATTACCTTGATTTATTTTCGGGATTAATCTGGTCTTAATAGTGATAAATATTGTTTCAGTAGGTTTATTATAGTATAATTAATTACTAAAGTCTGTAGCTATGGCTACAAAAGAATAAGGGTGCATAAAAATGTATGATAAATGGATAAAAGTACTTTCGGGATCCTTATTATTTGACGGTATTGACAGTAAGGAACTGGAATTAATGTTGGAGTGCCTAAAACCCAAAATAGTAAGCTGTAGAAAGAATGAATTTATTGTGGCTTCAGGTGAAAAGTTTGTTGGTATTGGTATTCTCTTATCAGGAAGCGCTTCAGTTTCGAAGGAAAATTTTTCTGGAAACCGTGTTATAATAGAAATCTTAAAACCTGGAGAAATGTTTGGTGAAATGGCAGCCTTTTCAAAAAACGCTGTTTGGCCTGCATCGGTACTTACTCAGGATGAATGCAGCGTAATATTTATCTCTCCTGAAAAGATAATAGGGGAGTGTGAAAAAATGTGCCCAAGCCACAAAAGTTTGATGAAGAATATGTTAAGAATAGTGTCTGAGAAGGCTCTTATGCTTAACAGGAAAGTTGAATATCTTTCAATAAAAAGTATGAGAGCCAAGATTTGTACATACCTGTTTGAACAATATAAAAAGTCAGGAAGCAAGTTGTTCATGATTCCCATGAACCGCAATGAACTTGCTGATTTCCTGAATGTTTCAAGACCTTCAATGTCAAGGGAAATGTCTCGTTTAAGAGAAGAAGGTATTATAGATTTCCATAGAGATTCAATAAGAATAAATGATATTGAAGCATTAAAGGAAATGCTTGAAATCTAGTAAGGACTCAACAATTGTCTTGTGAAAATAATAAGAACAGGGAAAAAGCCTTATCAATAAAAAAAGCCGAGTAACGGCTTCTAGTGCAGTGTTTCTCAAATTCATGTTCAGATAAAAATCCTCACAACCCGTTAAACCATCGGGATTCTCGGATTTTCATCATGCATGGATTATTTGAGTATACACTACTAGTAGGTATTGTTACCCGAACTTGAT
>JAAZCB010000238.1 GCA_012513545.1 Clostridiaceae bacterium | reverse complement strand
ATCGGGATGCTCTAATTTTAAACCTGATAGGAAAGTTGGGAATACACTACTGGCAAAAATTGCAATTACATAATAGGTAAGGAAATAAAATATGAAGATTTTATTATTCAGCGATTCTCATGGAGCTTCACAGAACATTATCAAGGTGATAAAAAAAAACAAGAATGTCGATGCTGTTATACATCTTGGTGATTTTACAAGGGATATGCTATCTGTTATGGAGCAATTCAAAAATATAGAATATGAAATTGTTAATGGAAATAATGATTGGAGCCGTGAATTTCCATCAGAAAAAATTCTGGTTTATGAAGGAAAAAAGATTTTTATTACGCATGGACATCATTATAATGTAAAAAATGAATACCAGAGAATAATAAATAAAGGAAAGGCAGTAAATGCCGAGGCTGTTTTTTTTGGACATACTCATACTCCGGAAGAGATGTTTTCGGACGGAATGCTGATTTTAAACCCGGGAAGTATCGGAAATCTATCGTCAGCAAAAAGAACCTATTGTTCTATTGAAATTAGGGAGGATAGATTTTGGCCCGGGTTTGAATACATTGATTATTAAGCGTTAGGTTATAAATAATAAAGAATTCTTAAATTCTCATATAAATAAAATAATTCAATCAGATAATACGTATAGACCAGGTAATTTATGCTTATACTTATATGTGTATTAAAAAATATCATGTATTTTTAAGATTCTAATGTTATGATGTTTATTTCATTAGGCACAATATTAAGTATAGGGTGAATTTAAATGGAACTCAATACAGATAAAAATCAGATTATAAAAGCTTATTATAAAAACAGGTTTTCAAAGATGCTGGGTTTTATCAAATTAAAGGAGAAAAGCGGACTGACTACAGCAGAAGAAATTAATGAAATGGAAAACCTTATTGAATGTATAAGAAATGCAAGAAGTGAGTGGCTTAATGCCATAACTAATTTTGAATATGTCGCTGAAAACGGTCTGGTTGACTATTATACCTATTCAATTAAAGCTTATCAGGTTAGATACGAGTACCTTTTAAAGAAGGCGAAGGAAAAAGGTATCAGTATTAAGCATATGTAATTTGGGATTAAAATTCGGTTACAGTTTAGTTATAGTTTCTTTATTGTTCTTATAAATAAGCCAAGTCTTTAAACCAAATATTTTTGTAATATTTTCTTGAACATGCATATATATTAGTATAGTGTTTCCTAAAATACCTTCTTGAATAAAATCCTCCGAACCTATAGAACAATAGGTTTCCGGATTCTTATATTGCAATGGTATTTTCGGGATTCACTTGCAAGTATGATATTTCGCGAACCATATTGCGCTAAAAAAATACAAATGTGAAAGTGAAGTGAAATAATATATGTATGTTGAATACAGTGTAATAATGGCTTTTGTTTTGGGAATAATAATACTGTTTTTTTTAGGTAAATTTCTTATAGTTCCATTAAAGCTTCTTATTAATCTACTCTATAAGGTGCTGTTTGGAGGAATAGTCATTTCAGTTATAAATCTGTTGGGAGGGTTCTTTCATTTTAATATAGCACTAAATCCTTTAACTGCTCTTCTGGCGGGCGTACTTGGTATGCCTGGCATCATAACGCTCATTGTGATAAAGTTTTTGCTGGGGATTTAAAGATATATATCGAGCTCTTTCTAAACATAAACCATATAGCATGAGCCATTTCTCGTAGTGAAATCCTCAAAAAAGTGAGGAACTCGATGCACCGAAACTTAATTGGTAATAAGTTTATCAAAAAAGTATGAAAGAGTACAAAATATTGTATACAAAGAACAAAATCATATCAAATCTGTCCAGAAATAAAGCATACCCTATTACGTTTCCTTGACAAAAAATAAACAGAGATTTATACTTTAATCTGTATTAATATTTATTTTTAAAGTTAATATAGCTGAATAATCAGCACAATATATAAATTAAATGAGGAGGTTTACCACATGGGCAAGGTTGTTGAAATCAGATGGCATGGGCGTGGTGGACAAGGTGCTAAAACTGCATCATTGCTGCTTGCAGATGCTGCATTCAATACCGGGAAATTTATTCAGGGTTTTCCGGAATACGGTCCAGAAAGAATGGGGGCGCCAATTACAGCTTATAACAGAATCAGCGATGAAAAGCTTTCTATTCACAGTAACATTTATGAACCTGATTATGTAGTAGTAGTGGATGATACCTTAATTTCAGTAGTTGATGTAACATCAGGGTTGAAGGAAAACGGGGCATTAATTATCAATACAACTAAGTCACCCGAAGAATTAAAACCGCTTTTGAAAGGCTATAACGGAAAGGTTTGTACCATAGATGCCAAAACAATTTCAATTGAAACACTTGGCAAATATTTCCCAAATACTCCGATGCTCGGTGCAGTTGTAAAAGTAAGCAAAGTTATGGATGAAAAAGAATTCTTAAAGGATATGGTTGATTCATTTAAACATAAATTTGCAAAGAAGCCGGAAGTTGTTGAAGGTAACATCAAGGCTCTTGAAAGGTCTATGCAGGAGGTGAAAGGTATATGAGTAAAAAAGAAGTAAAGGATGTAGCAGTTGATGTAAACTGGAAGGACATAACTCCAGGCGGTACTATACCTTACGCTGGAAATGCAGATCTTTTTAAAACAGGTGACTGGCGGTCAATGAAACCTATATGGCTTCAGGACAAATGCAAACAGTGTTTGCTCTGCTATCCGGTTTGTCCTGATACTGCTATACTGGTTAATGAAGAAGGCAAGAGAACAGATTTTGATTACGATCACTGCAAAGGATGCGGCGTATGTGTAAAGGTTTGTCCTTTTAAAGCCATCGACTTTGTAGAGGAAGGGAAATAGGGGGTGTAGAATATGTCAATAAGAGAAAGAATGAGTGGTAACGAAGCTATGGCAGTTGCCATGAAACAAATAAATCCTGATGTTGTTGCAGCTTTCCCAATTACACCTTCAACAGAAGTGCCTCAATATTTCTCAACTTTTGTTGCAGATGGTGTTGTTGATACAGAATTTGTTGCAGTTGAGTCAGAACACAGTGCAATGTCTGCTTGTGTAGGTGCACAGGCTGCAGGTGCGAGAGCAATGACTGCTACATCAGCAAACGGACTTGCCCTCATGTGGGAAGTACTTTATATAGCAGCAGCTTCAAGACTTCCGATAGTTATGGCATGTGTAAACAGGACTTTATCCGGACCATTAAATATTCATAATGATCATAGTGATTCAATGGGTGCAAGAGATTCCGGCTGGATTCAGCTGTATTCAGAAAACAACCAGGAAGCATATGACAATATGTTAATGGCAAACAGGATAGGTGAACATCCTGATGTAGTACTTCCTGTAATGGTTTGTCAGGATGGATT
>JAAZCB010000237.1 GCA_012513545.1 Clostridiaceae bacterium | reverse complement strand
TTTCAGTATTTCTTTTTTATATTCCGGAAAACTAAAGATAAATAAAAAAACAGGAGATGATACGATGTCAGGTAAAAAGAAAAACACAAAAGAAAAGCTGCATTCCAGCAACCCTTCAGGAATAAATGATTTTGCAAATGATAAATTAGGTGAAAACAGAGCACCTGAATATGAAGAAATCCTGATTCCCCAAAAAAAAGGCAATAAAAAGTCCGGGAAGAAGTAACTTTTAGAAAAATATGTTTTATAAACAAACAAGTAAAACTTTGTTATACCCAAAGTATGCTTGTTTGTTTTGTTTTAATTCGTTATATTAACAAGTATTTAAAATTTTCTTTTATTATGTTAATATTAATTATCTTTTCAATGAGGTGATCGATACGTGTCAAAAGTTGCGTTAATCAGATGTGAAAGTTATGATAACAGCGTTGTAAGAGCATCTATAGAAAAAGGGATTGAACTTTTAGGTGGGATTAATATGTTTGTTCAGCCTGAAGAGAGAATCCTTTTAAAGCCCAATCTGCTTACCGCAGATTTGCCAGAAAAATGTGCCACAACACATCCCGCAGTATTTAGAGCTGTAGCTGAAATATTCATGGAAGCAGGTGTTAAACTAACCTATGGGGATTCACCCGCTTTACACCAACCTTTGAATGCAGCAGTTAAATCAGGTATTGCACAGGCTGCCGATGAACTAGGTATAAGCATGGCTGACTTTCAGAGCGGAAAGGAAATATACTTTGAAAATGGTCTTCAAAACAAGAAATTCGTAATTGCAAAGGGTGCCCTGGAATGTGATGGACTTGTAAGCATACCCAAGCTAAAGACTCATGGCTTTGCCAGGATGACAGGCTGTATTAAAAATCAATTCGGTTGCATCCCCGGAAAGCTTAAAGGAGAATTTCACGTCAGAATCCCGAATGTATATGACTTTTCCATGATGCTGATTGATTTGAACCTTTTTTTAAAACCTCGTTTATTCATTATGGATGGAATTATGGCTATGGAAGGGAACGGACCAAGGAGTGGAGACCCTAAGAAAATGAATGTTTTGTTGCTTTCATCCGATCCGGTTGCCCTTGATGCAACTGTATGCAGAATGATTAAACTCGATCCCGGCTTCGTACCGACAACAACACTCGGGCATAAAGCCGGACTCGGAACATATTTGGAAGAGGAAATAGAAGTTCTCGGGGATGACCTGGCAAGCTTTGCAGATTCAAGCTTTAATGTAATAAGAAAACCTGTAAAACCTTTTAAAAATGGAGGATTAATTCAGCTTATCAGAAATTCTCTCGTTCCAAAACCCGCCATTGAGCAGTCAAAATGTATTAAATGCGGTATTTGTACCAGCATGTGTCCTGTTAAGCCAAAAGCCGTTGACTGGTGCAATGGTGACAAAAGCAGGCCTCCAATCTATTCTTACAAAAGATGCATAAGGTGCTACTGTTGTCAGGAGCTGTGTCCTGAAAGCGCTATCTTTCTTAAGCATCCTTTCATAAGAAAGCTGTTAACAAGGAAATAATTTTCATGTTAACACTTTCCTTAAAAAGTACGAAGAAATATATGACATAATAAAGCTTTAAAAATAAATAATGTATTCTCAAATTGCTTAACAGATAATCTTTTGGTTTTACAAGCTTTGTACTTTAATTATAAGTTTATATTTCGATAGCTATATTAAGTGCACTTTTATTATATAATAATTACATAATCCTTATCGAAAGGCAGGAAGGATACATTGAAAAAAATGACATTTAATGCTTATGCCATAGCAAGCGAGATTGAACTTAATAAAATTGCAACCGAATGCAATATACCAAAAAAGTATACCTGGGAAGAGCCTCTTATCCTTCAAGGAAGCATACTTTCCAAAATCCTTGGCAAAGACATATCCGAGGATAAGAAAATAATGGTGTTTTCATTCGGAAGCATTGTCTTTATTAACTCTA
>JAAZCB010000236.1 GCA_012513545.1 Clostridiaceae bacterium | reverse complement strand
GTTCTGTTAACTGTTTGCTGCAAAACAGCATTAATATTTGGAGTCCTCTGGTTTATACCAGCTTCATCCTTAACACCCCATTCCGCCGGTGACCAGCTTACAGAAGTCGATGCTGTCGGACGGGAAGATACATTTCGGTCGGAATCCATAAATGCGGTTGGATTATCTGCGTCCTGAGCTTTAATAACAAGCGACGCCGGTCCGGTGCTTACTTCCTTTGCAGTAAACTGAACATATGCATTCGTAATTGTTGCACCTTTTGGGATTGCAACGTTCTGAAACCTCAAGCCAACATATAGAGGCTCTACAAAAGCCGGTTCATTAACCATTTCAAGATCTGTACTGTCAATATACATACTTCCGTCAACTATATTTTCTTCTGCATCGTCTGTATCAGCCGAAATCTTTGAGTTTATAACAACTTCAGGCAAACTGTATTCAACATGCAAAAGTGGCGCCTTACCGCTGTTTCCTGAATATGAATAAGCACTGCGTGAACTACCTGACGTTCCTGTAATGCTGAATACTACAGGATTACCGCTTGACCAGCCGGTTCTGTTCACCACTTCCTGCAAAATACTTTTCAAATCCGGAGTTCTCTGGTTTGCGGCTGCTTCATTAACTGTATTCCAGGCCGCTGGTGACCAGTTTGCAAAGGATACTGTAACTGGACGGGAGGATACGTTATAGTCTGTTGCAGCAAAAGCCTTGGGATTGTCCGAATTCTGAGCTCTTATTACAAGTGATGCATCTCCTGAACTGGCATCTTTGGCCGTAAACTGGATATAAGCATTGGTAATTATTGCGCCCTTTGGAACAGAAACATTTGTAAACCTGATACCTACAACCTGATCCTCATTACTGTCAGGGTTGTTAATCAATTCGAGATCAGAACTTCCTGTATACATATAACCATTTACTGCAACTTCTTCTGCATCGTCGGCGTCACTTGAAACGCGAATGTCCAGTACATTTGGACCTGCGTTAATTACAAGAGACGGTAGTACAAAGCTTGTACAAACAATCAGAAACAAACACAGAACAATGACAACTAAATTACCTTTACTATTACTAGCTTTTTCCATTTCCTAATCCCCCTTTTGATTGATTAATTTATTTTTGCATATATTCTTTTGATGCCTTCAAAATACTTTTCCTTAGTGTAATTGGATAAATAACTTTTTACAGCATTAACTGATAATTCACTCAATAGTCTGTCATCACTGTTTATCAGCTTTATTTTATTATTTAGCTCCTGTTCATTCCCAGGTTCAAAAACAAGCCCGTTTACACCATTTTTAATCATATAGGGAATTCCTCCGATGTTTGAACCGATAACTGTTGTTCCAAGTGAAAAGCTCTCAAGAATAACAGTTGGAAAATTTTCATACCACTCTGACGGAACAATCACAGCTTTCGCATTTCTTATGACTGCTTCTTTCTCTCTTCCTGATTTAAATCCCAGGTATTTTACCTTTTCCTTATGCTCACTGGCAAAATTAATGACTTTTTCTTTCAGAGGACCATCACCAACAATATAAAGTTTAATACTACCGTCCGCATTATTTGCGGCCCTCAACAGAGTTGATATTCCTTTTTCCTCAGAAAGTCTTCCAATAAAAAGAAAATAATCTTCTTTAGCTTGATTTATTTCACCTCCGGAGGCTTCAGTGAAATTAGGCAGTATTGTTATTTTGCTTCTCTCAAAACCTTTTTCAACCAGTTTTTCTCTCATAAACTCATGAAAAACAATAAATCGGTCTACATTTTTAAGCCAACCTTTTTTGTAAGCCCTGGAAATTATGTTTGAATACCAGAAGCTTTGAAAATAGCTTTGACGATAGCATTTATTAAAGAAGCACTGGTAATAGCTGTCTTTTATAAGGCATTTTTCACAAATCCGGTTTTTGTTAAACATCAGACTGTTCGGACAAATGAAACGGAAGTTGTGAATTGTCTGAACAATTGGAATTTTATGCTTTTTCAGTACCGAATATACTATAGGAGATATTAACGGATAAACATTGTGGACATGGGCAACATCAGGCTTGTGTTCTTCTATCAGGCGCTCAATATTATTCTTTGTATTTATGGAAGCATATCCATTTTTTAAAAGCAACAGCTTTTGTACTGCAGTGTAATTATCAATTTCATTGCTGTTGCAAAAATATGTTATATAATCAATTTCTCTCTCCTTAAACAATTTTACCTGACTTTCAACAACCTTATCCTCTCCCCCGTACTCCTTATAAGAATTATGGATAATCAGTACCTTCATAAAATCCCCTCACCCCGCGAAAAATTTATAAGCCTCTCTTTAACAGGAAAGTTTTTCCTTCCTCTATCTTCAGCACATTCTTCAAGCTTTTCCTTGCTACCTGCATACCCAATAATCATATAAAAAACAAACATGTTAGCAGCACTGTCAAGAATATGATTAAAGATAAATAATACATTTAAAACGAACGTAAAATACAAAATCCTGGAATTCCTAACACCTGCATAGAATATTGCAAAAAAAGCAATCACACCTGTAAGACCTGTTTCAAAATAAAGTTTAATCTGCTCTCCGTGCATAACCTTAAAATTTGGATAATCAACTACATTCCTCAAATAATACGTCGTATATCCAAAGCCTTTTTTCAGGTTCTCTTCACTATTTAGCAAAGACTTTAAAAAATCTGTCCTTCCCATGGTAAATGCGTCAATACTTGTACCAAAAAAATTATTAAACATTTCAATTCCTTCGCTCGATGAAAAGAAAATAAGCACACCTACTACCAGTATATTAGCAGCAACAGCTGCAGGAATAATTAGCAGCCT
>JAAZCB010000235.1 GCA_012513545.1 Clostridiaceae bacterium | reverse complement strand
TAATGTGGAAGAAGCAATTACCTATGCACAAAAAGCAAAAGCAAAGAACAAGAAAAGCTATACTATCCATATTATTTGTGCCATTATAGAAGCACAAAAAGCAGTGGACGATAACTGGTGTGAAGTATATACACTGACAAACAACGTTAGAACAAATAAAAAATTAATCAAAGATATGAGAGAAGAAGCCGTAGCTATAATATTTGAATACATGGATTCGTATAAGAATTATTGTGAGTGAAAAAATAAGAAAACACAAATTAGCAATTTTAAATTTAATAATAAAAACACATTGTAAGGGGCAAAGAAAAGCCATATGAAAGAAGAAGATAAAATAGACCATAGCATAGTCAAAAATTATATAGAAGAACAAGAAAAATCAATCGTTCAGAAGTTTGATGCTGATGAGTTAAAAGTTGAATATTCAGCAGATATCAATCAAAGCCGAAAAATTCGTAAATTATCAGGTGATGAAGAAGTAGTTAGAGCTTATTTATTGACAAAACTTACGAATGAGCTTGGCTACAAAGCTAAAAATATTGAACTTGAAAAAGAATACGATATTGGTAGACCAAAAGTAAACAAGCCCAGAATTGACATTATCGTTAGAAATGACGAAGGTGATGCTTTTCTTTATATTGAATTAAAAAGCCCTCAAGACTATGAAAAAGATAAAGATGAAGTTATTGAAAAACAGCTTTTCAATCTCGCTTCACAGGAAAAAGGACAAGGGAAAAATGTCAAATATCTTGTTCTCTATACTATTGAAACAGTCGAAAACGAAATCAAAGATAAATGTATAGTAATTGATTATGAAAAATTTCCTTCTTTTGATGCTTGGAAAGACGTGAGAGACTTTGCCGATACGTTGCCTATAAGGTATGGAAAAGCACAAAAAGAACCGTATATTAAAGGTGGAAAAAAAGATTTAGATAAAAACTTTACTCATTATCAGCTCGATTATAAAAGAGCCAACTTACATAATGTACTTTGGGGTGGCGGCGGAACCGACGACAATGATATTTTTTCTTCTTTGGCAAATATTATTCTAGCTAAGATTCAAGACGAGTCTGAAAGAAAAAAAGGCGAAAAATACGATTTTCAAATTTTTGCCTTCAAAGACGGAGAAAGTTTTGAATCCAACGAAGAGCTTTTTGAACGAATAAACGAACTTTATAGAAGAGCATTAAAACAGCGATTAAATGTTACTGATGAGTCTCGACTTAAAAAGTCATATATAATTGATGAAAACAAGTTTTCGTTGGCAAAATTAAAATATGCTGTTTCGGAATTAGAACAATTCAGTTTTGTAGATGGTAAAAACAGTTTTGATGGAAAAGATATCTTGGGAGACTTTTTTGAGGGAATTATTCGTGAAGGCTTTAAACAAACTAAAGGACAGTTCTTCACTCACATCAATGTTGTAAGGTTTTTACTCTGGGGATTGCAATTGGATAAATTGGCGATTGAAAGAGTAAACAAAGATTTGGAAATTCCCTATTTGATTGACCCAAGTGCAGGTAGTGGAACTTTCCTAATTGAATATATGAAGTTTATTACCGAAAATCTAAAACGTAGATTCAAAGATAGACTTGACAAAACAAGAGATATCGAAGACAAATATCAAGAATGGTTTATGCCCGACCATAGAGAAAACAGATGGGCTTCAACTTTTATTTATGGTTGCGACATCAATTTCAATTTAGGAACTGCTACTAAAGTAAATATGATTTTACATGGTGATGGATCAACAAATATTTTTGTCGGTTCGCCAAACGGCGACGGTTTACTTCCTTTTTCGGAATATAAAAAAGAGACAGCACCCAATGCTTTAAAAAATCACGAAAAAGATAAAAACTATTTTGACAAGGAAGTAAACAAAGAGTTTGATGTAATCATTACCAATCCACCTTTTAGTGTTAATTTAGATAACGACACTAAGCGAAAATTAACAGACACTTTTATTTTTGGAGATAAAAAGAACTCTGAAAATTTATTTATTGAAAGATACTATCAACTTTTAAGAGAAAACGGACGCCTTGGAGCAGTTTTGCCCGAAAGCGTTTTTGATACGACTGAAAACAAATACATAAGACTTTTTATTTATAAGTATTTCAAAGTAAAAGCTGTTGTATCCTTACCACAACTTACTTTTGAACCTTTTACGAGCACAAAAACAAGTTTGCTTTTTGCTCAAAAGAAAACAAAAGAGGAAATTGAAAAATGGGACGCTACTTGGGCTAAGTATTCTGATGAATGGAGCAAGCTAAAAACAAGATGCGAAAACTTGTTATTGCTGTATCTTGACGCAAAAGAAAAAGCAAAACTTCCTTCTATCAAAAACTTAACTGAACAGCAAGAAAAAGAAATTCTAATAAGAATGCTGAAAGACTATGTTGAAGATAGCGACACAAGGCTTTCGCCAAAAGAAATTGTAAAAAAATATAGCGATGAACTAATAGAGCTTTGCAAATACGACAATGACACCAAAGATGTCTTTGGTTTTGTAAACACTTGGTGGGTTTTTGGCGAAGTTGCCAAAAAGTTGAATTACAAAATATTTATGGCAGAAGTAGAAAACATCGGCTACAAAAGAACCAAAAGAGGAGAAAAGCCTGCACCAAATGAATTTTATCGCACAAATAACGATGATGTAATTTTGGTTGATGACGGTGTAAAAGAAACAGCATTAGATTATTTAAGAGAAGTGCAATGGGACTAAAAGTTTTTACGGTAGATTTTGAGAAATTTGCTCAAGAATCCTTAATGAGATCTAATTATAAGACGGCTGTGATTGGTATTGAAATTGAAAGCCGTATTCGACAATTGGAAAGAAAATTCACGAGATTAAAAGATTACTTTTATATTGTTTCGGGATTTGCTTTCAAAAGTGCAGATTATGAACAAGAAGGTATTCCTTTAATACGAATAGGAGATGTTGGGAATAACTTTGATGAAAAGAATATGGTTTTTTTACCTGAAGACTATAAGGAAG
>JAAZCB010000234.1 GCA_012513545.1 Clostridiaceae bacterium | reverse complement strand
TGGGTTAACTTTCTTACTATTTCTTCTGAAAAAGGGCCCTGTATAGCGATTAATGCAGTCTGTTCCGAAATATTTTCAAACTTAACCTCAAAATCCCTGATATTCGCTCTGAACCATGCAGCGTCTTTTTCCATATTTGAAGCATTTACCACTACCATAAACCTAGTATCATTAACTTTGTATACTAAAACATCATCAACTATACCCCCGTTTTCATAACAAGCAAGAGAGTATCTCACTTTGCCAGGGAGCATTCCCGAGAAATTGTTGGTAAGAAGGTAGTTCAAGGCTTTCTCCGCTTCTTTCCCTGATAGAATAAACTCACCCATATGTGAGCAATCAAAAAAACCGGCCTTAGTCCTAACAGCTGTGTGCTCAGCAATGATACCGGTTTCATATTGAACGGGAAGTTCATATCCCGCAAAGTCAACTATTCTTCCTCCGAGCGCCACATGTGTGTCGTATAGAGGGGTACGTTTAGCCATTGATTTTTCCTCCGTGCGCCTGTGCGTGATACGTTTTAAAGCGCTAAATACATATTACTACCCGACCATATTTTTATCAAGTTAAAAACCCTTTTTCTTGGGTTATTTTCCTTTGCAGTTTTTCTATATTAGCAATAATTTGGTTCATAATATTGTCAACAGGCTGGGATAACAAACAACTGCCAAAATCAAATATGGTGGCATTTGTTGTTTGTACAGTTTTTGCCTCCACTAAATAACCCCAGTTCCCGTTATGACGATCAAAATTACCAAGAAAAGCATCTACTACAAACATGTCTCAAAAATATTCCGACAAAAGAATGGGATCTATAAAAGTATGATTTTCAATAGTATCTATGATGTCATAAAGGTCTGTTTTTTCCTATTTTGATACAATAACAATCACCCGGAATAATTACTCAGCCTTGATTAAAATAATGCAACGTTTTTGTAAGTGCAGGGCTAAAATTTGAACTCCTTATGCAATACAGTAGATATCTTCATATTCTTAATGAGACAACAATTAGCTTACAAATTTCTATATTTTGTTAGTTTTTCAGAAAAACTGTAATCAATAAATTTTATATGCACTCGTTAATGCACAAAAACACATCTTAAAAATTTCTTCAAAATTTTAAATCAAAACACTACTTTTCATCAGCAATGTGAATAAAAACATATTTATAGACCTAATGACGAATTCCTATCCTGTGCCATAGCAAACTCGTAAGCAGGAACTAGAATATTATGATAGCGAGCTTTAAGATAATATTTATAAAACTCTTTTTGAAGTGAAGTAATTCCATCAATATTGTCTATAAACTCATTTATTTGCTCTAACTCTATTCGGGGTACAATGCGATTAACCGCATCATGACAAGCTTTAATTTCCGTAGATGTTAAAAAATCATAATAATTAAGCTTCATTCCGTATTGCCTAATAGCAGAAGTGGGAAATGTGAAAATACGTGCGTTCAATTCATCTTCATTAGCAATAATTTCGGTCATGGTATTATCATCGGCTTGTGGTAACAAACAACTACCACAATCAAATATTGGAGCAATTATTGTTTCGCCAGTTCTCCAATCTACCAAAAATCCCCAGTTCCCGTTATGACGATCAAAATTACCAAGAAAAGCATCTACTATAAACATGTCCCAAAAATGTTCCGATAAACGAATTGGGTCTATAAAATTTTGATTTTCAATAGTATCCATAATGTCATCAAGGTCTGTATTAGTT
The DNA here is from genome assembly GCA_012513545.1 of Clostridiaceae bacterium. The sequence goes on along the minus strand of JAAZCB010000234.1, from coordinate 240 downwards.
CCGCCATGTGCAGAATCAATTACTGTGTTTTTAATAGCACAAAAATCATATAAATGCTTATTATCTACCGTAAAATCTAAACAAGCACACACTACTTTTATTTTATCTCCAACCAAATATGTCCCGAGTATAGTTTCTTGAGCTTGAACTCCAAGCATATTAAATATACTACTTCCAACATGTTCGCTATAACAACTATTGGTATACGACAGTTGCGTTGTCATATCCTTTGCTATCGGT
>JAAZCB010000233.1 GCA_012513545.1 Clostridiaceae bacterium | reverse complement strand
CGGGTTCGATTCCTGTTCGGGACGCCAAATAAATAGCAGTTTTCAAGGTTGAATTCTTGAAAGCTGCTATTTTCTTCTCATTTTTCTCAAATTCCTCAAGGTTTACAAAAATAGCAATTACCCTTCTTTCTTCTTGGCGGTCTTTATAATCATTAAATTGTTCTGGTGTTCTGCAATAATTTTATCTTATAGATAAAAGTGTAAAGGAGAATAAAACGTATGTAAAAATAATTTATATAAATGTTTTATTTAATTCTTGGAACGCTGGAACAGGCACTAAAATAAATGAATTTAAAGTAATCATACTAAGACAAATGCATTTGCGGTATAGAAAAAAACAGGGTTTTAATATATAATTGTATAGAAATAATTTACAATAAAGGTTGGAAGCCCATATGTTTAATTTCCTGAAAAGAATAAATATTGTCCTGCTACCTTGGGTTGGTATTGAGTCGGATACAGGTGTTAGGAAGCGGGTAGAAGACATACTTAAAAAGTATATGGAAGGGGCTTAGTATGATTTTTAGAGCAGAACCAGGTGCACTTATGTTCTTTTCTCCGGAAGCAGGAAGAACGGGGATTATTTCCGGACTTGAGTTAGATAAACTCAAAGAATGGTTGTACACCGGTAAGCAGAATGGCTTTGTCAGAAGGTTAATCGACCACAGAATAATAGATGACTCACAAGATAAAATGGAAAAACTGTGTGAAAGTTTAGAATTAGAGGTAGGCAAGATAGACAATTGTAAAGCCCCTATAAGGTCTTTCTCTGTGCCTGAGTCACTTCACATTGATCTAACAACTAAGTGCAATATTGACTGTGTCCAGTGCTATAAGAACAGGTTAACGCCAAAAGATTTGGATTATGGTTATTTGAAGTTATTAATTAAAGAGGCAGCAGAGATAAAGGTTTTTCAAATAGCTTTTGGTGGCGGTGAACCACTTGTTTATCCGTACATACTAGATGCCATTAAAGAGGTAACATCAAAAGGGATGGCTTGTACTATTACAACAAATGGAAAGGCTCTGGATAAAGAGCTTATTGGGAATCTAAAGCAGGCAGGCATTCACCATTTACAGGTATCACTAAATGGGTCAACTGAAGGCGTTAATATTAAATCAAGAGGTGGATATCAGGAAGCAGTCGAAGCTTTGAAAAACTTGAGTAAGTTTGAAATAAGTTATGGTATTAACTGGACTTCAAGAAGAGAAAATCTTTATGATTTTGACAATATGATATACTTGGCAGAGAGTGTTGGAGCAAATAATATCAATGTACTTAGAATGAAACCTGCTTTCTCGGAAGAATTAAATGAGCAAACTCTTACTAAAGAGGAGTTTCTTAGGCTTGCGGACACTATACGCAAATATAGTAGGTCAAAAGTCGCTATAAAGATAGATTCTTCCTTTTCGAATCTTATTTCATATATAAATAAAAGGAGACTTAGTCCGTTGTTAGCAGGTTGTGCAGCAGGACGGAGATTTATGGCTATTGATGTTGATGCAGGTTTTAGAGCATGTAGTCATATAAATCATAGTGAAAAGTTCAATTCAATATTGGATTACTGGCATAATTCAGATTTTCTCTATGGAATGAGGACAATTGAAGAAAACATAGGAGAATCATGTAGATCATGCTTAAGTAAACCGTTTTGTCGTGGATGCAGAGCTGTTTGTGGTTGCTTATACAATGATTTTTATTCTGGAGAACTTGATTGTCCGGTTTACAGTACAGTGTGAGAGGAGAGTAGATATGTTTTTATACTGGAATGGATATGAGATTGATGGTTCTGATACTACTTATAATTTAGTAGTACCAGCAAGAGAAACCCTTATTGAAATGTCTTATTTCTTTCTAGGGTTACCTTTATGGGATAAATCTGAGAAGATTTATTTTGTTCCCGATAAATCTGAGGATTGGGCTCCCCATAGATGTGGTTTTGAAGGAAATTTGGACTTTAACAATTTAGATGAAATATTTAATGCAATTAAGTCTCCGGACTGGAACGGTGAATGCTGTGTAGTTTTGAAATGTCTTTCACCAGAGAGGTTGCCTGAAGGCCTTAAGGAAGAAATATATAAGCTTAGTAAACTAAGACCGGAGACGGAAGCAGCATATGGTAAAGCTTTAAACCCAGGAGCATCGCTAGATGAAGGTGGGGATGAAATTTTTGTTGGATTTCAGTTGATTGATAAAAACCCCGATTGGAATCCGGATAAAATTAAGCTTAAGGGAATGGTTCTAAACAGAGAAGCATTAACTAAACAGATTGATGCTACTAATTTTGTTCAGGCAGAGTTTACTTGTGGGCCAGGTTTCTACTATGAATATGCAGCTTATATAATGAATAGCATGTCAGAAAGGTTCCCAAGTGTGGGGGTCTTCGGCGGACTTGATTGTGCGGGTGGATTTACTGGTGGCTGTACATACGCATCCTCTTTATATAGGTACGAAAGGTTTAAAATACCCTGTGACAAAGCTTCAACGGTTTTATTGGACCTATATGAAAAAGGAATAATATATTTTCCGAAAATAAATAAAAAGGAACCCTGGATGCCATGGAAAAAGGCAGCAAGTAAAATGGTTACCTTTGTTAATAACCTTTATAGATTAAAATCTACTGCTCAACAGGCAGGGGAGGAGAATTTAGATAGAATAATTCAGGAGCTAATGGATAAGAAATATTGTGTAGATATAAAAACATATGATAATTTTGTGGATGCAGGCTTATTTATTCCACAGATAAACAAGACAGATTTCATGTATGATTGTTCGCTCCATATTAAAGTTGCAGACAAAGAAAGGCTTATAGATGACTCGATAGCAAAAAATATTATTACGAAGCATCTAGGTGAAATGGACCAAGAGACTGTTAACAGTGAATGGATTTATAGAGGGTTTGTAACGGTAGTTCAACAAGACCAGGATATATGCATAGAGCTTTGGGTAAACTGGCAGCTCGCACCATGCGTAGAAGAACTACTTAAGCATTTTAAAATCATGTGATTCTAATCCCGTAAATTCGGGGGCAGCAAATATATATTATATCCTTGAATAGCCACAAAGCTTAATTAACTGCTTTGTGGCTATATGCGGTATACTCGATTTGCCGGACACAGGTAAGTTAGGGTAAAATAGACCAGTGGAGGAGATAAACATGATAAATAAGGTAACTGGTATAATGACGAATATAAGACTGATATAATAAGGCTTGTAAGAGAAGAACATCTGTATTTTAATAGAGTTGCTAAAGACTTTGGTGTAAATGAGCAGACTATAAGAAACTGGCTCAAATTTGTATAAATACATCTCTTGACAGATAAAATACTTTTGAAAGGATTGTTGTTATTGAATTGGATTGACGGATTGGAACGAAAATATAAACGCTTTG
>JAAZCB010000232.1 GCA_012513545.1 Clostridiaceae bacterium | reverse complement strand
CGAAGTTTTGTCTTCAAGAATATCTGAAAGACAAGAGTTATTCTCAATATTAAAAATATCATGTATTTTAGGCCTTCTTAAATCCCCATCTACAAGCAGTACTCTATATCCGTCAACAGCAAACGAGATGGCAAGGTTGCATGCAACAGTCGTTTTGCCGTCTTTAGGTTGACTTCCTGTTACAAGAATAGATTTGATTGGACGATCTTTTGTTGATGCTGACAAAAGATTTGATCTAAGTATTCTATAGGATTCAGATGCTTGTGTACTACATGAAAAATTAACTAAAGCATTATTTTTTGTCATATTATAACCCCGGCTCTCATTGTTTTCTTAGTTTCAATTTTTTCTACTCTCTAACTCACATAAGTTGAGAAGTGGCGAATTTGTTTTCTTCTGGATACTATTGGGGGTGTTTATTTTAGGAATTGTCCCTAATAAAGGAATACCTTTAATATCCATTAAGCTTTCAGGATGAATAATCCTATCAGTAAAGCAATCAAGAAATGCAGAAACTCCTATGGTTGACATAAAGCTTAAAAAGAAAGCCATAACAATAATAAGCTTGTTATTATCAGGTAAAGGAGCAGTTGGTATATCGGCTTCTTCAATTATTTCAATTCTATCAGACTTTAGTAGGGTAGCAGCCTTTTGTTTAAATGCTTTTGTTACTTCATTGACTAAAATAGAACAAACCTCTGCATCAGTTCCGACACAGTTTATTTCTAATATTCTTGTATCTGTTCTCAGGGATACAGTTAACATTTCCAACATTTCACCATAAGGCATTTCAATAATACTATTTTTTTTAGGGCTTATTTCCTGGGCTCTCAAAGACCTTTTTACCTCTTCCATCATGTTTTTGCTTTTTATTAGTTCCTTATAGTCCTTTAAAAGGTATTGAGCAGCCTGGAATTGGTCAAAGTACAAACGATTGGAGTCATCTACGGATATTCCAAGATATACCGTACTTGAAGCTTCATAGATTTCAACAGATTTTTGAACTAAAACATAAGATAAAGAGGCTGTAACGATAACCGGAATTAATAGTACGAAAAGTATCCTTTTTTTCAGAAAGTAAAGAAAACTTGATAATAACGCCATATTTTGCCTCCAAGAGAATAATAATTTGTAATATTGCAAAATAGAATATGCGATATTTGGAACATTTTTTTATATCATACAAAATTATTGTATATGAAATGTAAAGTTTGAGTCAAGACCTAATAAAAGTTATTCATAGCTATTTGAATGGTTAAGATGAGTTTATTAGGATAAATTGGATTTCATAATAAATTATCTTTAGAGTTGCCTGTTTTCATGAGCTTAACAGCGTTGATTATTATCAAGATTGTATACAAAAAATATTTTTAAATTCAATCCATATTGTTATGAAATTGTAGACATATTATTGCATACTATACTATAGGTGTGTGTATTTAGGTGCGTATACAGGCGTGGTTTTTTGAGTCTAAAATACTACATTATGAATTTTAATAGAGGATTATTGGACTATTCCAAACAATAAATAAAGTATGTTATAATTAATTATAGCTACATACATTCATAACTCTCATGTTCAATAATACTTTAAATTCTTTAACAAACCAAAACACACAACTTAATAGTAAATAAGAGCTGGCTTTTTGGCCTTTTCTACTCCACAATGACTCAATGTAGAAATAAGGTGGTATTCATTATGCGGATTTTCCGGAAAATTATTAGTTCCTACTTAACGGTTGCAGTCGTATCATCGATGATTTTTACAAGTATTACTCCGGCAAATGCATCGGCCGGTTCAAATTGGTTTCAATTTACAATACCATGGGATGATTATGAACAAAATAGTGTCGATGTCAGCAATCTTGTTTTAGACGCTCCGGCTGGGAAACATGGTTTTGTAAAAATCAGGGAAGGACATTTTTATTTTGATGATGGAACTAAAACAAGATTTTGGGGTATCAACCTTACCTTTAAAGGCAATTTTCCAGACAAGGAAGTAGCTGATAAAACAGCTAAACACCTTGCAAAGTATGGATTCAATATAGTCAGATTGCATCATATGGACACTTTTAGGTCACCGTCAGGAATCTTCAGCAGTGAATCAGCCGATACCCAGACCCTAGACCCTGTACAATTGGATAGATTGGATTACTTTATCAGTAAACTTAAAGAAAACGGAATTTATGTAAATATTAACTTTCATGTTGGCAGAAAGTTTACAGAAGCAGACGGAGTAGTAGACGCAGATTTATTGCCCGATCTTTCGAAAATAGTAACTATTTTTGACGACAGACTTATAGAGTTACAAAAAGATTATGTCAGAAAGCTGCTGACACACTATAATCCTTATACAAAAACAAAATACTCACATGAGCCTGCAGTTGCAATGCTGGAAGTAACAAATGAAAATTCCGTTTTCCCGGCATGGGAGGATGGTGCGTTACACGGGAGTGCCGGTGACAGCTTTAGAGCCTTGCCACAATTTTATGTAGACGAGTTGGATACAAAGTTTAATGATTGGCTGGCTGAGAAATATGGAAATACAGAAAACTTGCGTCAAGCCTGGAGTTTAGAGAATTCTTCCATAAACTATATCCAGAACTCGGATTTTGAGAGTCCGGTCAATAATTATTGGAATATTGCAAAGTATGGAAATACGGTTGCATCCTTCAGCCAGGACACTAATGATAAAGTATCGGGAAACTGTTCAGTGCGAGCAGACATCGATAATTCAACAGGAGTAGAGTATGATTTGCAGCTAAGACAATTGGGGTTGAACCTTCAAAACGGGAAGAATTATACTCTTAATTTTTATGCGAAATCAGATAGAGCTAGAGATATTTATGTAACATATATGCAAAATGTATCACCCTTTACAAACTATGGAATCTATAAAAAAGTCAGTATTAATGGTGAGTGGAAAAAGTATACAATTGATTTTACGGCAAACCAATTGAATAATGACTCAAGATTGTCTTTTGGACTAGGACTTAAGCCGGGAAAGGTATGGTTGGACAGAGTTGAAT
>JAAZCB010000231.1 GCA_012513545.1 Clostridiaceae bacterium | reverse complement strand
AGCTTTTAAGAATGTAATGGCATCATTTTTATTACAGGTTACCATTGTTATCTGCGGGTTTATTGTACCAAGACTGATAATTTTAACATATGGTTCAGATGTTAATGGACTTATTTCATCAATAACACAATTCCTTGGATACATAGTACTGTTAGAAGCGGGGGTCGGCGCAGTGGTGAGATCCTCGCTCTATAAACCGCTAGCAAATAAAGACATTCTTACGATTAGTAGAATTATTAAATCAACTGAGAAGTTTTTTAGAATTATTGCACTGTTATTTGTAGCCTATTTGATCGCTGTGGCTATATTACTCCCTTATATTGTTATAACTGAGTTTGATTATTTTTTCACTTTTACACTAGTCTTGATTATTGGCGTTGGCAATTTTGCCCAGTATTTTTTCGGCCTTACATATCAACTACTATTACAAGCAGATCAGAAACTAAATGTCACATCATTACTACAAGCAATAACGATTATTATCAACACGATCATTGTTGTCATTCTGATATATCTAGGTGCAAGTATAATAATTGTTAAACTGTGTAGCACTGCACTCTTTGTTTTGAGACCTCTCATCTTAAATGTTTATGTAAACAGAAAATATTGTATTATTCGAAATTGTAACCCTGACAATAGTGCACTTAAGCAAAAATGGGATGGACTTGGGCATCATATAGCGTATGTTTTGCGTTATAATTCCGATATTGTCATACTCACTTTATTCACGAATATCAGAGAAGTATCAGTGTATTCAATCTATCTAATGATAGTGACAGCACTAATAAATATTTCAACAACATTTTCATCAGGTATTCAGGCCGCTTTTGGCGATATGATTGCGAAAGATGAATTTGAGACTCTTCATAGAAATTTTAATATTTATGAGTTTCTATCCTTTTTAGTAACAACTGTACTATTTACAAGTGGAGCATTATTGATATCACCGTTTGTTTCACTATACACAACAGGAATAACGGACGTGAATTATCACAGACCATTATTTGCGTATATATTTCTTGTGGCACAGGCTGCTTATTGCATTCGGCTGCCATATAACACGCTAGTGATAGCATCTGGGCATTTTAAACAAACCAGAAATGGTGCATTTGTAGAAGCATTAATAAATATTGTATTATCTTTAGTTTTGGTGCATTTTTGGGGAATTGTAGGTGTAGCAGTGGGAACTCTCTGTTCAATGGTTTTTAGGACGGTTCAATATGCTATCTATCTTTCAAGGAATATACTAAATAGAAGTATCTGGTTGTTTATTAAGAGAAGTGTGGTCAGCGTTACTTCAGTGTTTTTTGCAGTTTTAATTTCAAATTGCCTTCCGTCAATGCTTATAGATACGTATACAAAGTGGTGTATATTTGCTATTGAGATAACTAGCATTGTAGCTGTAGTTACCATATTGATGAACTGTCTTTTTTACCGCGATGACATTCGAGGCTTACTACAAATAGCCATGTTGATATTGAAGCGACCGGAGCAAGAATTGTAAGATTATTATTTTACCGGAGGGAAAATAGATGATGTGAGGGAAATCCCGACCCTGCAACTTTTGGACAACATGGCCAGACACCTGGCTACAGAAGTGAAGGTATATGACCCGTTCGTTAAACGCCCTATAGTGGACAATCAGTACACTGACTTTGATCAATTCCTCGACGAAATAGATATATTGGTCATAATGGTCGGACATCAGCATATTAAGCAGAATATCGAACGGATAAGGGACAAGATTATATTTGATACGAAGAATGTAATACCATCAGATAAGACCTATAAATTATAAAGCGTGAATAAATGATCTTTATTGT
>JAAZCB010000230.1 GCA_012513545.1 Clostridiaceae bacterium | reverse complement strand
TATCTCTATTTAATTTTTATTGATAAGCGTCATAGATTTTAGACAAGCACCAAACCATATCTTCACGAGTTACTTTCTCAGCTGGGAACATTTGAATGCAAAGCTCAGTTAGGAAACAATTATTTATAACCGTTTCACTTAATACCTGCTCGCGAGTGATACCTAAAGATTTTAGGCTTGGAAGATTACAATAACGGAAAAGTTCACGGTATTTGTCTCCGACCATTGCACCGATTTCCTGAGGACTTTCCTTGCCGGTGAAGTTCAAACCCTGGGCGATGCCGATTCTTTTAGTGCTATCTATTGAATAAGGTGCAACTGCTTCGATGACCGCAGGTAGTGCCAATGCACAAGCATGACCATGAGCTAAATCAAAATTGGCATTAAGTGAGTCTGCTATATTGTGGCCGAGATGTGCATAACCATCAATCGAGCATAAACCTGCTAACATTGAAACTACACCAATAATCATGTACGACATTATACTACCTCCTCGTATAATAAGTTTTGCATACAGATTTAAATGCGTTTGCGAGCATTTTATATTGTTGTTAAAAAGTTTAGTCACAGGAGTCCCTGATGCTACAGTATTCTTATTGGAATATCAGCTTAGGAAACGTCTTATCCTCCTTGCAAAGCTTATGCTATTGCTTATTAAGCGTGACGCCTGACCGTTCTGCCATTATCTGCTTACACAGATGCTGCATCCCTGTCGGATGTTTCCAGCAAAGCCGCTCCGCCAGGTGAATGCTAATAGTGCGAGATCGCAGTTACCAGCTAGGATCAGGGTTTCCTTGCTAAATTCCTCATTCTCACCCGAAGGGAGGTGTTTTGAATGAAGAACTTGGATGTTCTTTCTACTTTGTTTGTTGGTATCGACGTCAGTGCTGCTTCTAATGTCGTATGTGCTTTGGACTTTCATTCCAACAAGCTTCTGGGGTTTCGGTTTCTAATAATCGCCCCGGTGCAGTTGAAATTGCAGAACGCATCTGCACTTTGATGCACGATAGCTCTTTTAAAACCGTTATCTTTGCCCTTGAATCTACGTCTTTCTACAGTATCCACATCGCTAATTTTCTGGCGTCCGACCAGAGCCTTATGCCCTTCAATCCCTTTGTTTACTGCCTCAATCCTAAGATGACTGCGAATTACCGCAAGTCCTTCATCGGCATGGATAAGACCGATCTTATGGATGCCTTCCTGCTTTTTGACTTTGCCAGAGTTGGTCGTATCAATACTCAGCCCTAGAGTGGTTCTCAGTTCCTTTCTCTGCAGCGTCTGACCCGACACAGGTTACATATCGTTGAAGCTATGTCCCGGGAGAAGGCTTACATGGTCTCCAATATCTTTCTTAAATTCAGCGAGCTGTCTGTTTTGAAAGAGGATCAGTATCCTTTTACCAGCATTTACACTGCTACTGCCGAAGCAGTCTTGACTGAAATGCTTACTGTGGATGAACTGATCAACATCCCCGTGAAAGAACTGATCTCTTTCATCTGCAATGCCAGCAGAAACCGTTTTCATGATCCTGAAAAGGTTGCTTCCATTCTTTAAAGGTTGCCCGTGATTCTTACCGTTTGGACAAGTGTCTCTATGAACCGCTTACCATCTCTATTGCTTCATCGTTTAATCTGATTTCTGCTTACCAGGCTGAAATCAAATCGATTGAAAAGGCCATTGAGAAAACAATCCGGGGCTTGAATCCTTCTGATGCTATTGACTTATCACCAGATTGCTTGTTTATGATTCTGCAAAACCAAGACTTCTAAGGCCAGAGCCTTCTTGTTAATTCTTATTATATAACTCTATCAGCTATAAAAATAATATATAAACTATATATAATGTATGCCTCATATGAATAGAAAAACAAAGACGGCTATTATCTCTACCCATCAAATTTTTTATGTATTCCCTTATGGAGCAACTTCACGATTCTTATAAAACTCAAATAATTGTCATTTGGGTAAGGGTACTCCTTTGCCGCTCCCCTCTCTTGTACTTGAAATATAGGTAATATATACTATATGAAAATAATTGACTCTACTAATTGGGAGGTTCAAATGGATATTCTGGATATGAAGCATTTTTGTGCTATCGTGGAAGCAGGTAATATAAGTAATGCCGCCAATGTTCTGAACATATCGCAACCAAATCTAAGCAAACAAATGAAATCTTTGGAGGAAAACCTTGGGGTCCTCTTATTTGAAAGGGGGAACCGTCGGATTAGATTAACCGAGGCAGGTCAGTTATTCATGTTGCGCGCAGAGCAAATGTTGGACTTACTTGATTGTACAATTAATGAAATGACTGATTTTAATTCTGGCAACTTAGGCGGCACACTTTCGATAGGTTTAGTACCTGCGTCAGGTTCTAAGGTAGTGTCAGATACGATTAGCAAATTTTGTAAACTATATCCAAAAGTAACATTTCAAATATATGAGGATGATGGTTTTAGGATCATAGATCTATTGGTTAATAAAGTAATTGATGTCGGTATTCTAAGGACTCCTATTGATTTTGAATACTATGATTGCATTCCTCTTCCTTCTGAGCCTTTAGTTGTTGCTATGAAAAAGGATGAACACCAGAAGGAGGAAAAAAATAACACTATTCAGCTGATTGAGCTTGCTAACCAACAGTTGATTGTTGCACGGCGATGGAAAGCTACGTTTACCGAATGGTGTGAAAAGGCCGGATTTGCACCGAAGATAATATGTATAAGCAGTGGAGGTTTTTTAACTACAACCTTGATGGTAAAGTCGTCAATCGGCATTGCAATTTTCCCCAATTCTGTTAAATCAATTATTAAAGATCCAGAATTGATTTATAAAACAATTGATCCGCCTATGTTATCACAGCTTACAGTTGCGTGGGTACGTAACCGTAGGTTGTCCCCTATATGTATTAAATTCTTGGACTTGATAAGAGATGTTGTTAACTTAAACAAAGAAGAAACCTTATCTTATTTCTTTTAAGAGATCTTCATTGAATCTCAGCTTGCCGTAGATTTCCCGATGGTCAGTCATTAATTAGATTAGACCTCAATTATCCCATGCCACGTCCTCATGGAATATCAAGGTAGAGACCGTTTCAGATTTTGTGTAAACCTTCAAACAGATGATGTAAGATAAGAGCACCCGTTAGGAGGTTTTAATATTGGCAAAGAGAAAAATCACGCCGGAAAGAAGAGAACAAAGAAATAAGCTGCTGGAAATGTTGCAGGATGCGGGAATCAATGATGTTGCGGGAGTACAGGACCTGTTTAAAGAAATGGTCAGTACCGTTCTTGAAAACGGCTTGGAGGCGGAGCTGGACGAGGAACTAGGCTCCAGCAAGTATGACTATCGCAACAAGCGGACTGACAACAGTCGCAACGGATACAGCGAAAAAACCATGAAAACCAGTTTTGGCGATATGGATATCTCCATTCCCCGGGACCGCAAAGGAGACTTCGATCTCCAGTTGATCAAAAAGAAGCAACCAACTTATTTGCCGGATAATTGTTAGCTTCCAAGCGGCAGATCAAAGTTGCGAAAAAATATTGACGGTACCTAACCTAAACAAATTTGACACGCAGTCATAAGTATTCGGCTTAGATAGCGTGTCAAATTTATTAAACTCTTTTATATCATTTTCCATATTACGAACTACGTATACTCAGACCTTTCTGAGCCCCCAACAATAAATCCAAAACCTTCTTTTAACATCTGCATTACTATGGTTTTCTGAAACGTCGTCGGCTCAGATGGATGAGTATTATAATGTCAGCTGGTTACAACCCTTAGCATTTTTTAAATTGCTTTATAAGCTAATATTTTGCTTTATAAGTTAAGCATAATCCAAATTATTTAAAAGCTTTTTTATAAATATCAGCACACTCTTCTACAGATAATACTTTTCTGTCAATTTCCAATATTCCACCCTCAGTATACCTCGCATGTGCTGCTATTTCGTCCAATTTTTGAGGGTCGACTCCGTAATCGGACATTTTTATATCAGCTACTCCGCATTCCTCCATCAGCTTTTCCAGCATAGTAATGAAATCCATCGGCTCGCTGGCTTCTTCCATTCCCATTAGCTTAGCCATATGAATAAACCGGTCATCGCATACATGTGCAGCAATGAAATGGGTAAAAAAAGCTTTACTTAGCATAATAAGACCCGCGCCATGTGGTATTTTCGGATAATAACCACTTAGGGCATGTTCCAAGGCATGCATGCCTGAAACGCCGCCTAAAACCATTTCGACTCCGGATATATAACTAGCAAAAGCAACTTTTTCTCTTGCTTCCGTGTCATTGCCATTCTTTACTGCTCTTGCAAGATAGCGACCTGCATTTTCTATGGCAGCAATTGCATACATATCGCTAATTAAATTTGAAACCTTTGAAATGTATCCTTCAGCACTATGGAATAGCGCATCAAATCCCTGAAATGCGGTAAGCCTAGGCGGAACCGAATACGTAAGTTCCGGATCAACAATTGCAATTACAGGAAACATACGATAATCAACAATTCCCATTTTTTCATTTGTCTCTACTTTAGTAATTACTGCGCCACCATCAGTTTCAGAACCAGTACCAGAAGTTGTTGCAATTGCAATTATCGGAAGCGGATCATTTTCAGCCACTTTCGATTTTCCTGTTCCTGCACCTGCATAATCCCAAAGATCGCCCTCATTTGCCGACAGAAGGGCAATCGCCTTTGCTGCATCCATACTGCTTCCCCCGCCTAATGCAACAATAAAATCACATTTATTCTGTCTTGCCAAAGCAGCTCCTTCTTCTACCGCTGATTTTGTGGGATTTGCTTCTATCTTGTCAAAAACAATTGTTTCTGCTCCGGCTAAATGCAGTTGTTCCTCAGTTCTTGCCAGAAATCCCATCTCAGCCGGAGACATTCCTTTAATAACTACAATCATTGCTTTTTTGCCAGGCATCTTTTCAGCATGTAAATCATTGAGCCGCCCTGGACCAAATAGCGCTCTTGTCGGTATGTCAAAAGTAAAAGTTTTATTATATGGCTCTAAATTTAAACTCATAATATTACACCTCTAATTCTTTTTCTATTTTAGTTTCTCTTGCATTACCAACTGCATTTACTTAAAAATCACTCCGTCCTCCGACATTACACTGACTTTCTGCAAATTCGGAAGCTTTGATGGTTAAATAACTTAAATTCTTAATTCTTTGTAACGGTTCGCTTTTCCTTATCTGCTCCTTGTCTGCATATAATCAAGTGTTTCATGGAAGTTGGAACCAAGATAATACTTCTCTTGTGGCTTATAGGTACCGTTCTTCTTTTCTTCGATTGCTTTCTTCACTTTTTCCGGTGTCGCTGGCAAGTTGCTGACACGTATTCCCACCGCTTTGTAAATTGCATTTAAGATTGCAGCATGTCCGGCTGACTGGAAGCCCTCTGAAGCACCTGAACCTCCAAACGCCGTATGATCCCTCGGTGTTTCCAGAACCGTAAGTGTGAAATGATTTCCATCCGGTATCATCTCTATATAGGGAAATCCTGCACCAGCCAAGCTTGTATGTTTCTTCATGTCAGAAAATTGCTCACTCAGTGCATAACCAATCGAATGCTGCATACCACCGTACGCCTGACCCTCAATGGAAAGATAGTTAGTTACTACCCCGACATCTGTTGCGCAGTGCATATCCAGGACTTTCGTTTTACCAGTATTCACATCCACCTCAACTTCGGTTACAAATGCACAATAGCTCTGGTCGGGGAATGTCCTGCCAAAACCCGTTTTTTCATCAGCTTTAGGATTCACAGGCTGATCAAATGTACCAATATATTTGGTAGCTATCTTTTCTGCAAACATCTCATCATAAGTACGGAGGGTTCCATCCTGCTTTCGCATTGCGTCTTTTAACAATTCAGCAGCATTCTTAATAGCCTGTTGGTACATAATATTGCTCCGGCTGCCAGCCGCAAAGCCTGTATCCGGGCATACCGCAGTATCATTCATAACCAGCTTGATTTGGTCCGGCTTAAATCCCAATGGCCGAAGAGCTTCATGTGCAATTGACAATGCACCGATATCTGCACCTTGCCCCATATCCTCCCACGTGTTGTAGACAGTAACAGTGCTGTCGGGATTAAGCTCCAGAGCGACCTCAGCATGGTCTCCACACCATGAAGTTTGGAAACAGCCAAGAGCCACACCAACGCCTAGTCGCTTTTCAGCTGTAGAATTATTCTTGGCATGATCCAATAGTTTAGCATAAGTGGGGCGTAGTTTATCAAGCATATCAGGCACTACATAAACAGTCGGTTTTTCACCATAAATTGCAATATCTCCTTCCCGCCATACATTTTTATAACGAAATTCAAAAGGATCAATACCTGCCTTCTCTGCGAGTATGTCGATAAGCTGTTCCTCATTGGTTTTGGATTCAACTATAGCAGGGCAACGGTATGCTTCACAAAAAGGAGTATTCGCGTAAGCTACTGAAAATAGTAGCCTGGCATTCGGTATGGTATATGGATTGAGATAAAATTTAAGAGCTAGATCAGCATAAATACTTGCATTTTCAGCAAATGCACCATTGGAATAAAGTACTTCACATTCAGAAGCAACCAATTTTCCATTTTCATCACAGGCAAGACGAGCATTTGAGTAAGCGGCTTGACGTTTTCCTGTGAAAAGCTGATGTTCTTCATAGCTAAATGTTATTCCTACAGGGCGTCCTGTTACCATGGCACATACACCTAGAATAGCTGCCGTATCAGGTGCACATGCATAACCAAAAGAACCTCCTGACGGATTAAGAATAATACGTATCTTTTCAATAGGCATGCCAATACCGGCAGCGATGGCGTTTCTAATTGTATAAATACTATGGGCTTTAATCATAATTGTTACTATTCCATCGTCGTCTAAATAGGCGTTTCCAGTATCAGGCTCAATGGGCAAATGAGACTGTTGTTGCGTACCTACACTAAATTCGGCCACATGAGCAGCTTTTGAGATTGCATTTCTGGTATCTTCACCATGAAAAAGCGGCTTTTTCAAGAATAAATTAGGCATTCCGGGGTGTATTTCCAACGCATCATCTTGTACAGAATCCAGAACGTCAGTGTATTCTGGCAGGGGATCACATATAACTTTAACCAATTTGGCCGCTTCGCGAGCATGTCTGCGTGTATCTGCAGCAACAACAGCCACAATATCTCCAGGGCGGTAAATCTTTTCCTCACTTAAAATTGGTCTATCC
The DNA here is from genome assembly GCA_012513545.1 of Clostridiaceae bacterium. The sequence goes on along the minus strand of JAAZCB010000230.1, from coordinate 1,699 downwards.
GTATCATGGCCGCTGCCTTCTGCCCAGTAGTTTGAGCCCATTCCAATGAATATTCTATTGGTTCCCTTGACATCCTTACTAGTAATAATTTGGAACACGCCTGGCATCTTTTCCGCCTCACTGGTATCGATGCTCTTGATGATCCCATGTGAGATACCGGCCATGACAGGGGCAAGATGCAACATGCCCTGCGTTTTCACATTAATATCATCACCATAATTAGTTGTTCCAAGAACCTTGCCAATAGCTGTGGGCTTTGGAGCGCGTGTATTAAATAATTTGTCCTTCGGTCCTTTGTAAGCCAGTTCTTCCATGGTCATCTCGCCACGCATTACTTTTGCAGCTGCCATAACGGCATCTACAAGAGGTTTGTAACCGGTACAACGACATGCATTACGATTTTTTTGGAACCACGCACGTACTTCTTCGCGGGTAGGATTGGAATTTTCGTCAAGAAGTGCTTTGGTTGAAACAATAAATCCTGGAGTACAGAACCCACATTGCACTCCACCATAAACGATCCAGGCAAGTTGGATGGGGTGCAGGTTTTCCGCAGTGCCCATTCCTTCAATAGTATATACTGTACTAAAGTCTTCAACCGTCTTGATCTTCTTCACACATGCGCGAGTTAGCTTACCATTTAGAATGACATTGCATGCTCCACATTGGCCTGCATTACACCCGACTTTCGTTCCCGTCAGGCCAAGACTTCTTATTGCATCAGCTAATGTATCATTTTGAGGGTCGCAAATAAAAGATCTTTCTGCACCATTAATTATTAGAATCTTACGTATAGCAGACACTTTTTCTTTCCTCCTCCTTTTATATTATTTTGCGTATTAAGCGTAATTAACCTGGTTCGTTGCCCCGTTAATAAGATCTATTTCTTCTACAGTTTCCCCGTTAAATTCCGCCGTTTGTTTCCCTTGCCATATGGTAATGATTCTGTCACTTACGCCCATTATTTCAGGCATTTCAGATGATATTACCAAAACTGCAACTCCGTTTTTCGCCATCTCTTTAATTAACTGATGGATTTCAGCTTTGGCACCAACATCAATTCCGCGAGTTGGCTCATCTAAAATTAACAATTGGGGATTTGCGGCCAGCCATTTAGAAATAACTATTTTTTGCTGATTTCCGCCACTTAGTTTGTTTACCGGAAATGTCGGGCTCAAAACTTTAATTGAAAGCTTAGGAACATATTCCCTATATATATTGTTTTCTCTGTTTCTTATAACAAAGCTAAATTTTTGTACCCTATTAATTACTGTAAGGCTCATATTTTGAAGAGAATTCATACAAAGAACTAGTCCATTCTTCTTTCGATCTTCTGGAATATAGCCTATACCTAATTCTATGGCCTTCTTAGCATCGTAGTTTTTTGCTTCCTCATTATTTATTATTATTTTCCCGCTGTCCGGTTTCCTGAGCCCAAAAATAGTTTCCGCTATTTCCGTTCTTCCTGCCCCGACAAGACCATATAATCCTACTATTTCTCCCTTTTTAACTTCAAAAGAAATATCTCTATACTGACCTTTTTTGCACAAATTTTCAACCTTTAATACATTTTCCCCAATATTTTTTTCAACTTTTTTATATTCCTGTACTATATCTCTGCCAATCATTAATTTCGTAACTTCAGCAGCATTCGTTTCACTGGTAATCATACTGCCCGTCTTTTTCCCATCTCGCAGTA
>JAAZCB010000229.1 GCA_012513545.1 Clostridiaceae bacterium | reverse complement strand
TCAGGGTATCCATAAGTGATGCAATATCGACTCCCCGGGGGCATCTTTCTGAACAGGTTTCGCAGGTGGCACATACCCAGATGCTGTTGGAATTTATTGCTTCATTCAGCATATTAAGCTGTAATAGTCTGATGATCTCCCGCGGCGGATAATCCATAGCAAAGGCTGCCGGACATCCCGCCGAACATTTACCGCATTGATAACAAAGGCTTACCTGTGTCCCCGCTTCCTGTTCCAGCCTGGCCAGGAACTCCTTTTCTCCCTGATTAGCCGACCTGAGTCTTACTACGTCATTTTTCATGGTTGACCCCTTTCTAACTATTTATAAAGCCAAAAACCCGAGTTGATTATCAATATATATAATGTAGTAAAAATATAAACAGACTAAAGATAGAATAGACACGCAAAAGACAAAAAGTTTAAACTTAATGTCATGTAAACGCATACAAGCACTGCATAAACCGGGTTTGTCAATCTGAGAGCTACATCGTGGACATGTAAACATGTTTTCGTTTTTCATAATTATCCCGCCTATAAAGGTTTTCTTAATAGCTTAATACACTCGCAAATATTGTGCCAATATAAAATACTAATATACAGGATGGTTTCGGGGCGATTAAAAACCTTTACTGTTTCATCAGGACCATATGAAACAGGTGTCCCACCGCATTGTGTCGCAGAATGGTACGCTGCAAATAATACTGCTTCTAAATATTATTAAACGAAAGTGCAAAACTATTGGAAGTTCTGATGCTAACTGGCACCAGATTCTTCAATGGTATGAATTTTGCAACTATTAAGCCGAGTAAGGTTAAATTAATTCAGTTATAACGATGCTGGAAGGTGAGGTGATTATGAAAGAGACCTAAACAATTTTGAACCTTACATTATATTACTGGTAACGCTTGCTGTATAGGTCTTCAATAATAATATAAAAACTGGAAACACAAATTCACAGATGAACGAGGAGGACAATTAATGAGTAAACAACGCAGTATACCAATACCCGATGATAATGCACCGCTTAATGGGATGATGATTTTTGTCTGGATATTTGCCTGGCTGGCATTGGTTTTAGATGTTATGGATTGGCAGTTGGTATCTGTATCTGCTTCGTTAATACTTCAAGAGTTCGATATGTCAAGTGCTGCATTAGGGCTGGTGCTCGGAGCCCCGCTTTTGGGCGCTGGTATTGGAGGCTTAATATCAGGAGTTCTATCTGACAAATATGGCCGAGTGACTGTTATGGTAGTATGTCTCGTTTGGTATTCAATTTTTACCATAGCTTTTGCTTTTGCCAATAGCTTTGAAGTTATGTTTGCGTTAAGAATTCTTGTCGGACTCGGGTTAGGTGCTCAATGGGGCGTTGGAAACACTTTAGCTGCAGAAACAATACCCGCTCGTTTAAGAATTATGACATCGGCAGTTATCCAAACGGGTTTTGCTTTCGGACCGATGCTGGCGGCTTGGGTGGGCAAGCTGATCATGCCCCAATTTGGCTGGAGACCGCTTTTCTATG
>JAAZCB010000228.1 GCA_012513545.1 Clostridiaceae bacterium | reverse complement strand
TAAATTCAACCAGCTATTTTATGTCAACTCAATTGGGTGGTTTTAAAGTTATGCACTTTTTTAATAAATAATTTTCTTTAACTTTTTTCTCAAAAACACTTGACAACAATTAGCTGGTCTTATTTTATATGGTTTATGGTTTTGATAGAACAAATACCTGTAATAAACCATAAATTATATATTGCAGTTTAAGAAGCAAACTGCCTTGTATACAGCTGGCTGTACATGCCATTTATACTCATAAGCTCGTCATGGCTTCCACTTTCTACGACCTTGCCCTCATCTATAACAATAATCCTGCCGGCATTCTTAATGGTCGAAAACCGATGCGCAATGACAAGCACTGTTCTTCCCACCATGAATTTTTCAAGAGCTTCCTGTACCAAAGCTTCAGACTCTGTGTCCAAAGCAGAGGTAGCCTCGTCAAGAAGCAGGATTGGGGCATCCTTAAGAATAGCCCTTGCTATTGAAATTCTCTGTTTTTGCCCTCCGGACAGCTTGCTGCCCCGTTCACCGACCTGGGTGTTATACCCTTCCGGAAGAGTCATTATAAAATCATGGATATTCGCTGTTTTAGCAGCTTTTATAATCTCTCCCATAGTTGCCTCAACCCTTCCGTATGCAATATTTTCTGCAACCGAACCCGGGAAAAGGAATGTATCCTGCGAAACCAATGCAATCTTCGAACGCAGCTTGTTTAAATTCCACTTGCAAATATCCTCACCATATACCCTGATTTCGCCTTCCGAGGCTTCATAGAAGCCTGTCAGGAGCTTCAGCACTGTACTTTTACCGCATCCGCTCGCTCCTACAAGCGCTGTTACGCTGCCCTTCGAAAGTGAAAAGGTCATACCCCTTAATGTAGTTGTATCAAGACTTTCATCATATTTAAAAGTAATATTGTCTATTTCTATTACCGGAGCCTTAGTTTCTTCATCAAAAGAGCCTCCATCTTCCCGCTCTGTTATGTAGTCAAGAATCTCAAACATACGTCCACCCGCGCCGGATACTCCCGCAAGTTTTGAGAAAAGGCCTGAAATCTCTGAAGCCGAATCTGTAAAAAGGCTTAAAAGATAAACGTATTTAACAAGTTCAGGAAGTGTTATTTCACCTCTTACCGTCAAATATCCTCCTATCATAACTGTTGCCGCAAGCGGAAGGAGCTGAATGGCAAACATCAAAGGCATAATAAAGCCCATCATTACTTCCATTTTAAGCGTTATCTTAAGTACAAAATTAACAAAGCCTTCAATTTTTTTAATTACCGGTTTTGTGAGATTGAATGCCTTAATAATCTGAATACCGCCAATTGTATCCTGAGCCGCTGCAAGCATATCCCCGATTCCTTTTTGCAGCTTGCCGGAGTATATACCGAGCGGTGCCATAACCACAAGCGTTAGTATGGAAGCTGCTCCTGTAAATACAAGGCTTAATAAAAACATCTTCCAGTTTATCATAATTAGTCCAATTAATGCACCTACAAATAAAACCGGCTGATAAAAGAGTACAAACATATCCTCCTGCAAAAATCCCTGTACAATGGAAGCATCGCTGGTCATTCTGGAAACTAAGTCTCCGGTATGATTTTTCTCCATCTCGGAAACCCTTATTTTTTTAATATGATGTACTATCTTCTTTCTCAAGTCATACATGGCAAAGGTCCCCAAACGCCCTAACGAGTACCTTACCAGAAATGTACCGACTACTGTAATCAATATAAAGCCTGCCATATTCAAAAGGTTTGAAATCATTTCATTGTAATGACCGCCAAGTGCACCATTGAGTATTTTCTTCACAAAGTCTGCCTGATTAACCTCAGCCTGGGCTGCAATTACCGACATTACAAGTGAAATCAGAATCCATACCCAGTAAGGCTTTACCAGTATTACAAATCTCTTTAGTATCTCTCCGAAAGGTAGAATGCTGCCCGGCTCATCCTTATCCTCTTTGGCATCTTCATCAGTATTGTTTTTCGAGGCTTTTTCCAAAGCATCCTTATCCTTATTCTCAATATCCTTTAAACCTTCCGTGTCATGTCTCTTTTTAAGTTTTCCCATTTATCTTCCATCCACCTTTCCTGCACTTTTCAACCAAACTAATTAAACTTGTCTTCAAGAATTTCGAATATATTGTCAAGGTCATCAATGCTAAGACCCTTACTTGTCAGATCACTAGGAGTTATTTCCGTGCCCTCCCTTTCAAGGCAGTGATCGGCTATCATTAAAAGATTAGCCCTGTAGTCCTCTATTATTCTTTCAATTGTTGAACTATCGAATTTGCTGCTGTCATAATAGAAATTGAAGTTTAACCTTCCATCGGACAATTCGCCCACAATTTCCAAAGAGTACTTTATTTCCATATTCTCACTTGCACTGTCACCACTTGACAGGTTTGAAATGTCTATAATATCATTTTCCCCTGAATCCTGTCCAAACTCTCCCAGATAATTGAATACCAGCTCAGGATTTAGTGAAAACTCAATATCCTCCTTGTTTTCATACTGTGTAACATACTTTAATATACCATATCCTACACCGTTATGCGGTATGGAGTTCAGATTTTCCTTCACCAACTTGATGGTCCTTGCAATATCCTCACGCCTCGAAACGTCAAGTATAACAGGATACAAAGACGTAAACCATCCAATAGTTCTGGTTATATCCATGTCTTCAAGTATATTTTCTCTTCCGTGACCCTCCATTCCAATCAATACATTGTCACTCCCTGTCCACTTTCCGATTGAAAGGCCAAGCGCCGCAAGAAGCAAGTCGTTTATTTGAGTGTTATATGCATTATTGGCATCCTTCATAAGATTGCCTGTGTTTTTTTCATCAAGTTCCAAGGTCATAACTTTTAAGTCTTTGCGTCTTCCGTCAGTATTATCATGATCGCAGGGAAGTTTTCCAAACTCCCTGTTTTCCATCGCCTTCCAGTATTCCTTGTCCTCAAGTGCCTTTTTGCTGTCTGCATATAGCTGAAGCTTGTCGCACCAATCTTTGAACGAGTCGGTTTTCAGCTGGAACTCGATTTCTTCATTATTCATTGACTGCTCATATGCCAGAATAAAATCATCCAGTAGAATTCTCCAGGATACACCATCAACAACCAGATGGTGTATGCAAATAAGAAGATGGTCCCCGTCAATTGTCTTAAACAATCCAAGCTTGACCAGCGGACCTTCTTTCAGGTCAATTCCGCCCTGTATTTTTGAAGCCTCTTCCCGAACTAAATTATCTGGGTTATTCTCACCTGTAAAATCAAATATGTCTATATCAAAAAGCTTTCCTTCCAATCCCCTGTTGTATTGGGTGACAGAATCGCCGTCCATCATAAACACCATTCTCAAAGCATCATGATGCCCGACAATTTTCTCAAATACTTTCATTACCAGATTTTCATCAAAGCCCTTTTTATTATGAAGCATAACAGCCTGATTATAATGATGCATGTCAGTCAGGTTTCTTGCAAAAAAGTCCTTTTGTATCGGATTAAGTGCAGTATGCCCAGTAACAGTTCCCTGAAAAATCTCTCTTTCAAGTGGTTTGATATATGGACTCAATCCATCAATTGTCGGGTTCTCAAACAGGTCTCTGACATCCATGAAAAGCTTGTGTTTTCTTAGCCTTGAAGCGATTTGTATCGACTTTATGGAATCTCCTCCAAGTTCAAAGAAGTCATGGTCTGTTCCTATATTTTCGGCACCCAGTACATCTTCCCATATTTTTATCAGTATATTCTGTATTTCACCAGCAGGAGCCATATAACTCGTCCCCTTGCCCAAATCAAGAATTGGTTCAGGGAGTGCCTTTTTATCCAACTTTCCGTTTTTGGTAAGCGGTATGCTGTCAAGCATCATAAAATATGAGGGAATCATATAATGAGGCAGCTCTTTTGCTAAAAATTCGCGCAGGTCCTTTACGGGTATTTCAGCTTCTGCAACCATATATGCACACAGGTATTTTGCTCCATTTTCACCCTCCCTGTCAATAACAACAGCCTGCCTTATTAACTCATGCTTTTGCATACTCTTTTCAATCTCTCCAAGCTCAATCCTGTGCCCCCTGATTTTCACCTGGTCATCGTACCTGCCGCAGTAATCTACTGTACCGTCTGCCAGCCATTTTCCAACGTCCCCGGTTTTATATACCAACTGAGGCCCCTTCTTTTCATCTATTGTGACAGTAATGAACTTCTCATTATTAAGCTCATCACGGTTCAGATATCCTCTTCCTACACCACTGCCCCCTATACAGATCTCGCCTTTTGCCCCTTTGTAAAGCAGTTCATTGTGCTTACCCAGTATGAAAATGTTTGCGTTCGGCATTGGCTTGCCTATTGGTATAATCTCAAGATTTTCAACAGTATTTTCATCCATATGGAAATACGTTGCATCAACACAACATTCAGTCGGTCCATATACATTGGTTATGGTAATACCCTTTTCTCTGAACAATCCGAAAAATCTCCTTGCTGTATTAAGTGGAAGTGCCTCTCCTCCTATCAGACAGTGTCTGATCTTTAATTCTCTGACGGAATCATCACCCTCCATCAACATATTTAGGAGAGTCGGAGTACCGTCCGATACCTCAACGCCAAGCTCCCTGTAATACTTTACGAACCCGGCAACATCCCACCTTATTTCATCCGGCACCAGACAAAGCGTGTGTCCAAGAAGCAGACATGCAAATATCTGTTTTACCGAAGCATCAAACACATATGGTGCAAAGAGTGCAACCTTAAGAGGCTTGTCGTACCTGTCATATATTATTTTCGACAGCCCCGACACCAGATAGGCAACATTCCTGTGTTCAATGAGCACTCCCTTTGGTTTTCCGGTTGTTCCCGAGGTATAAATTACATAACACAGGTCTTCCGGTGAATTAATCAATTCTATATCGGAACTATCCTCTTTGTAGCTTTCGATATCGTCAAGAAAAATCTCAGTAAGGCCGTCTCCGGCTTTTTGCCCAAACTTGCTGTTTGTAAGGAGCAAGTTACTGCCACTGTCACTTAGCATAAACTCGATTCTGTCTTTCGGGTATGAGGGGTCTATTGGAAGATACGCTCCTCCCGCTTTCAGTATTCCCAGTATACCCACAATCATATCGATTGAACGCTCAACCATAATTGCTGCTATGCTGTTCCTGGTTATACCCTTATGTCTTAAAAGCCTTGCAAGGCTGTTTGCTTTTTTATTAAGTTCACTGAAGCTTAACTTGTCTTCTTTTAGTACCACCGCTGTCCTGTCAGGGCAGCTTTTAACCTGAATTTCAAAAAATTCCTGTATGGTCTTTGCCGGAATATCAAAAACATCCTTATTAAACTCCTCAACAATTTCTCTTTTTTCAGCGGGCGACATCATTTTAATATCCTTAAGAGAAATCTCAGGACTTTCTGCTATTTCATCAATTATGTTTATGAAGTGACCGGCCATAGTTTCCATAGTCTCTTTTTTAAATAATTTTTTGCAGTATACAAGACCTATAACTAATTCATCTTCACGTTCTTCCGCCTGAATTGAAATATCAAACCTTGAGGTCATAAAACCATGCTGATCAAAGGAACCAAACTTTAATCCGGATTCCCCTGTATCCGGACTGTTGACATTCTGCATAACAAACATTGTATCAAACAAAGGATTTCTACCTGTTTCCCTCACAAGCTCAAGGCTTTCAACCAGCTGTTCAAACTGATAGTCCTGATTCTGGAAAGCATTCAGTGCATTCTCCCTGACTTCCGACAGGAAACTTATGAAGGTCTTATCCGCGGATGGATGGTTTCTCATTGCAAGAGTATTTACAAACATACCTATAACATTCTGAACGTCCGCATGTGACCTTCCTGCTGTGAGCGTACCTATTACAATATCCTCCTGCCCGCTGTACTTTGAAAGTAAAACATTGTAGCAAGCCATCAGCATAATATATAGTGTAGTCCCTGTATCTTGACACAATTTCCTTAACTTTTCCGTCAAATCTCCAGGGAGTGCAGCTTCAATCATATCTCCCTCATGGCTTCTTAAGGATGGCCTTTTATAATCTAAAGGCAGATCAATTTGTGGTATTTCCCCTGAAAACTTTTCAAGCCAGTATTGTTTCTGCTTTTCTATTTCTCCGCTCTCAAAAAGCTTATTCTGCCATACCGCAAAATCCTTGTACTGAACCTTAAGTTCGGGAAGTTCATGCCCATCATAAAGGTCAGCCAGATCAGCTGCAAATATCTCAAGGGATGAACCGTCGGAAATGATATGATGCATATCATAAATAAACACGTGTTTAGAGGGAGACAATCTTATCAGGGCACTTCTGAAAACAGGAACTGCTTCTAAGTCAAAAGGCCTGATGAATTCATCTATTATTTCAATTACTTTCTCCTCATTATCCGCCTCATAAAACTCAAGCTTTAATTCAATGTCCTCGTGTACAATCTGGACAGGTTGTTCATCCACCATATCAAAGGAAGTCCTTAGGGATTCATGTCTTTTTACAAGACCATTAAGAGCAGTCTTAAACCTGTCCACCTCAAGCATGCCATCAAGCTGCAGCACTTCCGGCATATTGTAGGCAAGACTTTCCCGGTTCAGCCTGTTTACTATGAACAACCTCTTCTGTGCCGATGAAAGAGGATAATACGGTTTTATTGGTGCAGGCTCAATTACTGAAAAGGCTTGTTTTTCCGATCCTTCTATTAAATTAGCAATATTTTTTATGGTTTTCAGTTTAAAGATCTCTTTTAGCGGAACCTGAACATTAAACTCCTTATGTATCATTGACGTCATTACCGCAGCTTTCAGAGAGTGACCGCCGATATTAAAGAAATCATCATTGACTCCTACCCTTTCGGCATTAAGTATCTTCTCCCATATCTTAACCAGACCTTTCTCAACCTCAGTTTCAGGTGCCCTATAAGGTATACCGTCATACAGTGCCTCAGGCTTTGGAAGAGCCTTTCTGTCAATCTTACCGTTAGGGGACAAGGGCAGTGTATCAAGTCTAATAAAATAAGCCGGAACCATATAATCAGGCAAAATCCCCAGTAGGTATTCTTTCAGTTCATCTATATCTACCTGGTAATCTGAAGTGAAATAAGCTGTTAAATACTTGTTTCCATTATCATCTTTAAGGTCAGTAACAACGGCATCCTTCACTTTTTCAAAGGAAGAAATTCTTGCTTCTATTTCTCCAAGCTCTATTCTGAAGCCTCTAATCTTCACCTGATAATCTTTTCTTCCGAAAAATTCTATGTTTCCATCCGCAAGAAACCTTCCTATATCTTCTGTCCTGTAAAGAAGCGAATATTCCTCCTTGTCACAGACAGGACTTTTTACAAAGCACTCCCTTGTCTTTTCAGGGTTGTTTATATATCCTTTTCCTACACCTGCCCCGGCTACGCAAATCTCTCCGATCACTCCTACAGGGCAAAGATTAAGGTTTTTGTCCATTATGTATATATCAATATTGGATAGTGCCTTCCCTATAGGTACAGTATCATAACCTTCCGGTATTTTATCCATTACATACTGCGCAATGTCATCCGATGCTTCAGCAGGACCGTAAGCATTTACCACTTTTATTCCCGGGCACAGCTTAAACCATCTTTCTGCTAACTGCAGCTGTACAGTTTCCCCGGTTACCATAAGGTAATTGAGGCTTTCAGGTTTAAGCCCGTTCTCTTCAATATAATCCATCATAACACTCAGGTATGAGGGCACAACCTCAAGAAGAGTTACCCCATCCTTTATAACACTCTGTGTGAATTTACCGACTTCCATAACATGCTCATTTGAATAAATGACTGTTGTTCCTCCAAGAGCCAGAGCAGCAAACATCTGCCAGACGGATATATCAAAACAGTGGTTTGCATTCTGGGCAAAAACAATACTGCTATCAAGTCCAAGCTCGTCCCTCTCCGCAAGAATGTGGTTAATCATTCCCCTGTGGGGTATCATAACTCCCTTGGGATTTCCTGTAGAGCCCGAGGTAAACAGTACATACGCCAGGTCTTCTTGATTAAACGGCAGGCAGGGATTGGATGTGTCCTCCTTCAAAAGCCTGTCATGAATAATGTCAAGGCATATTATCCTGCCCCTGAACCGGAATTTAAATTCGCTATCAACATAGGAGGACATTGTAATAACACAGGAACATTTTGACTCACCAAGTATGACCAGCTTTCTATCCACAGGGTAATTGACATCAAGAGGGATGTATGCTCCTCCTGCTTTCCAAACTCCCATTATTCCCTGTATCATGTAAGGTGACCTTTCAAGCATTATACCCACAAGTCCGTTGCTTTTGAAGCCTGTTCCAATCAAAAATCTTGCGATCCTGTTTGCGTTTTCATTCAATTCTTTATATGTAACCCTCTCATGCCCAAAGACAAGCGCCTCTTTTTGAGGATTATTACCTGCATGGGCCTCAAAGAGGGTGTGAACGGTCTTATCAAAGTCATATTCCGTCTTTTTCCCGTTGAAGGATTCCAGTATCTCCTCCTTTTCCTCCAAAGACAGAATATTAATGTCACTAAGCTGTACAGAAGGATTTTTTGCTGCCTGGTCTATTACATTTAGAAGGTGTTTAATTAACCTCTCCATGGTTTCTTTTCTGAAAAGGGCTGTACAAAACTGCAATGCAAAGAAAATACTGTCCTCATTCTCAGTAACATCAAGAGAAATGTCAAACATGGAGTTCTTATAGTCCAACTCCAGGCTTGAAAAATTCAGGTCTTCTATTTCCATATCCTTATCACTCTGGTTCTGTAGAGTAAACATTACATCAAATAACGGGTTACGGCTGATATCCCTTGGGACGTTAAGCCTTTCAACCAGCTCTTCAAACTGATAATCCTGGTTTTCAAAGGCTTTGAGGGTATTATCCCTGACCTCCTCCAGAAAACCTTGAAAGGATTTATCTCCTTGTGGAAAACTCCTTAGTGCCAGAGTATTTACAAACATTCCGGCAATTCTCTCTATATCGGCATGGTTCCTTCCGGACGCTGACGTGCCTACTACTATATCCTCCTGACCCGAATACTTGAAAAGTACTGTATAGAATGAAGCCAAAAGCACCATAAACATTGTGGTGCCCGTATTTTTTGCAAGGTCTTTAAGGCTTTCCAGAACCTCTTTTCCTGTTTCAATAGACACAATATCTCCCTCAAAAGATTGAACGGTCGGCCTTTTGAAATCAGCTGGAAGAGAAAGGACCGGAATATCTCCTTTAAACAAGTCAAGCCAGTATTTCTCCTGCTCCTTGATTTTTTCAGTCTTAAAGAGTTTGTTCTGCCATACTGCATAATCCTTATACTGAATTCGTAAAGGCTTAAGTTCCTTTCCGGTATACAGTGCCATGAATTCTTCGACCAGGAGGCCCATAGTTCCTCCATCAGATATGATATGGTGCATATCAACTATCAATATGTGTCTGTCTGCTCCCGTCTTTATGAGTCCAACCCTTACAAGAGGAGCTTTTGTCAGGTCAAAAGGCTTTACAAAGTCATTTACTATTTTTTCTGCCTTTACCTCATCTTCTTCAAAGTATTCCAGTCTGAAGTTTGTATTATCATGAATTTTTTGTACAGGCTCACCATCATAAAGATGAAAGGAAGTTCTGAATACTTCATGCCTCTCCACCAGCTTTTCAAAAGCTTCCCCGACTTTTTGCCTGTCCAGTTCGCCTTCTATTCTTAAAGCAGTAACCATGTTATAGCTTGTGTCCATACCGTCTTCAAGCTGGTTTACGATGTAAAGCCTTTTCTGCGCTGCCGAAAGAGGGTAGTATTCCGATGCCTCAGCCGGCTCAATAGCCTCATAATCGCTTTTGTCAGAGCCAAGTATGAAAGAGCACATTTTCTCAACTGTAGGTCTGGTAAACACCTCTTTTAAAGGAACCTGAACATCAAACTCCTTGTGAACCCTGGATATAAGAACAGTAGCCTTTAGAGAATGCCCTCCAAGGTCGAAGAAGTTATCCTTGACGCCTATCTTTTCAACTTCAAGTATTTCTTCAAAAAGCTTAACCATTTTTTCTTCTGTTTCATTGCGCGCAGCCAAATAAGAAGTCTCCTTGCGGGCACTTATAACAGGGTCCGGAAGCGCCTTCCTGTCGACCTTGTCATTTACAGTCAAAGGAATGCTGTCAAGCCTTACGAAGAAAGAAGGAAGCATATATTCCGGGAGATCTTTTGAAAGGCAATTCTTCAGATCCTCCAGAGACATTTCCCTATCGGATACGTAATAAGCACAAAGGCACTTGTCGCCTTTGGAATCCTCCCTGTCTATTACAACTGCCTGCTTAATCCCATCAACTGACAAAAGCTGTTTTTCAATCTCACCAAGCTCAATCCTGAAGCCCCTGATCTTTACCTGATGGTCTATTCTTCCTAAAAATTCAATATTTCCGTCAGGCAGCCATCTTGCAAGATCACCTGTACGGTAAAGCCTTAAATCACGAACTTCAATTCCTTCTGCCTTATAATACTCTATGAATGGGTTTTGAATGAATTTTTCATCAGTTAACTCCGGCTTACCGAAATAACCGCGGGCAAGCCCGGAAGCACTTATGCAAAGCTCTCCAGGAATACCTGCCGGCATAAGGCGGTTCTTCGAATCAACAATAAACACCCTTGTATTTGTAATCGGTTTTCCAATAGGAACAGAGGCATATTTCTCATAATTCTCCAAAACCCTGTAAAAAGTTGCACAGACAGTAGACTCAGTCGGACCGTATGCATTTATATAAGTAACATAATTATTCCATCTGCCAACTGTGTCAAAATTAGCAGCTGACCCTGCGGTTATCAATATCCTTAGTGTTTCAACTCCTGACGGGTCCATATTTGCAATGTAAGTAGGAGGAAGTGTTGCAACTGTAATACTGTTAATATTGAGATAGTCCTGGAACTTCTTGTAGTCTCCTATTATTTCCTTTTCAACAAGGTACAATGATGCTCCTGTTAAAATTCCCATGAAAATCTCCCACACAGAAGCATCAAAAGAGCTGCTTGCAAACTGCACTATCCTGTCTGAGCTGTTAATTCCTATCATATTTTCAAACGTGTACTTAAGGCTTGCCATCCCTTTATGTTCTATCATTACGCCCTTTGGCCTGCCTGTAGAACCTGAAGTATAAATCATATATGCAAGGTTTTTTTCATTCACTGAAGACACGGGGTTGTCGTCAATTAAATCATAAGCCCCCTCAGAATCAATATTAATAACCTTCAAAGACAAGGGGACGTTTCTATTGTCTGTTTCTTCTAAAGACAAGAGAACCGTCTTATTATCTTTTAGAAGTATTTTGGTTTTGCTGTCATAAAGCATGTATTCCAATCTTCTGGCAGGGTACTCCGGGTCAAGCGGCAAATACGCACAGCCGGCTTTCAAAATTGCAAGTATACCCACCACCAGCTCAATACTCCGGTTAACCATTATAGCTATAATATCATCCGGGCACACTCCTTCAAATATTAACCTGTGTGCAAGCCTGTTTGCTTTTTTATTGAGTTCGCTGTAGGTGTAGTGTTCATTCTTAAAAATCAGGGCTGTTTTATCGGGATACCTGTCTGCCATTTCTTCAAAAAGTCCGTGTATTGTATTATCAGGGCAATCTATGAAAGTATCGTTAAAATCAAGCAAAAGCTGCCTTTGCTCCTCCTTCGTAACGATGTCAAAATCTCCTATATCAAAGTCTCCACCAGATACAAGAACATATACAACTTTTTTAAAGTGTTTTTCAATATTCATGATTACATTTTCATCATACAGTCCCTTATTGTATATGATTTCAAATTCAAGCCCACTTCCGGGAGATACCTTTATGGAAAAATCATAGTTTACCGTTTCATCTGAGTGCATTTCCTCAATCGAAAAGACCAGGTCATCCGTCTCACCCTCATCAAGCTCCTTGTCAACCGCAAAATTCTCATAGGCCAGAACATGATCAATCAGGCCGTTTTTCAACGTGGATCCACCCTGAATTTCAGCAAGAGGAATGTAACCGTATTTTTCGGAATCAAGAATATCCTCCTGAAGCGCTTTAACAATTTGGCTGAAGCGCATATCACTATCATACCTGAGTCTTAGGGGAACAGTATTTATAAAAAGCCCTACCATTCTTTCAATTCCTTCAACTTCAGCGCTTCTTCCCGAAGTCACAGAACCGAATACAACATCCTCTGTATTATTGTACCTTGAAAGCAGTAATCCCCATATGGATTGTATAACAGCTCCCATAGTTACGAAAAACCTGTTTGAAAACACTTCCAGTTTTTTTACAGTCTCCTCATCTATGGAAAAATGGAATCTGTCGATATTTTGACTTTCATCTTTGCACGATGTAAAAGACTTGGGAAATACGGCCACATTTTCATAGCCTTCAAGGTATTTTTTCCAGTAATCCCGGGCATCTTTCCTGTTTTGCCTGCCAAGCCACCGGATATATTCCTCATAGGAGCAGGCACTTTCAAGGTCTATTTGTGAATTTTCCCTTAAAGCTCCATAAATATCAAGAAGTTCCTTGAAGAAAATCCCCAGACTCCAGCCATCCATTATAATATGATGAAAGCTAAAGACCATTTTGCTAAAGTCTTTAGAGAGCTTAAAAACAGCAATGCGTACAAGAATATCTTTTGATACGTTAAAGCCCTTTTCCCTGTCTTTTAGAGTATAGTCCCTGATAGCACTATCCCTTTCACTACTATTAAGGTGTGAAACATCTTCATAATGGAACACAGTACTTCTTGTCTTTAAGACAATCTGCTGCGGCTTTTTCAATTTATCATGTATAAATACCGTCCTTAAAATGTCATGTCTTTCAACAAGCTTGTTCAGTGCATTTTGAAAAAGCTCCGGATCTACAAAACCTTTAAGGTCAATTTCAGTCTGCTCCATGTATGGGTCATTCCCATCGGCAAGTAGTGCGTGAAACAGCATCCCTTCCTGCATCGGAGCCAAATCGTATATTTTTTGAATATTAGTATCCCTGCTCATCCCCTAAAACCTCT
>JAAZCB010000227.1 GCA_012513545.1 Clostridiaceae bacterium | reverse complement strand
CATATGCGTATGCATTCCCGGGGTCCTTATCTATTGCCTGATTGATAAAAAGTAATGCCGAATCAAATTTTTTTTCCTTCCTGTACACATTCCCTTTTTCTAAATATGCTCCAGTAAAATTACTATCTACAAGTAATACACTATCCAACAACATCAATTTCGAGTGAGTAGAATATTCTTCTTGTGCTTGTAAAAAATATTCCTGTGCAGATTTAAATGTATTTGCATTTTTTGAACAGAAAATAAACATCAAGAACGCAATTAAAACATTTTTCAGATACATTTATTATTCCTTTTATAGCAGTTTATATACCATTTTAAACCCACTGTATCCATACCCAGTATACCCCATGCCTGGATACATAGCTCCATACGCATGTGATGGATAGTTTTCTATTTTGTTAACCTCGTAACGGTATGGTTCTCCACTAATTTTTCTCTTCTCAAGAGTAGTCAGATTTGATCTTTTCATTGCAACAAAAGCAATAGTATTGTCGGTGAACCCTTTTTCCTTCATCTCACGGCCTGCGGGTATTATCTCTAAATTCCAGTAATTCTGTTGTCCAATCTTATTTGCAATAGCATTCCATCGTTCAATATACTTTTTATCAATGACATTATCATATCTCTGATAAGGGTTAGTCCATTTCAGATTATCCAGAGATTGGCTATACTCTGCTTTCTCAAATTTGCCATTATTATATGCGTTTAAATAACTGACTGCAAAAAATGCGTAATTTTTACCTTCAGATTTAAATATTATATCACCCTTTATAAAACGGCTTCTGTTAATCTCATCACGTAACTGCTGAATAACCTTTTTTGTTCCTCTCAGATTATATTCGTGTACCCATTCTACAATTGAAAGTACAAGTAAAGTTAACCCCACTAATCCTGCAATTGCAGGCACAAAAGGGAGTGGTGTGCACAGTGTAAGAAAAAGGTAAACTCCTGCAGACCCGGAAATTACAGCCTGTGTTGTACGCATTCCAACTATGAATTCCTCTCCCAGCACCTTCGCTTCTTCACTCTCCTGGTATAAAAGATAAGCATCAATAAACATGGCCAAAGCAGATCCAAACCTTAAAACCCGCGCTCCGTTTCTGAAAATTCTTTCTAACTTTGGGTACTTATTAACCATATTCAAATTAAATCCGGTAGTTGCGGTTACACCGGAATGGATAGATTTGTAAAGATTATAAAAATCTTTTTTAAATTCAGTTTCACTTGTTATTTCATTGCCGTATTTTTCGACAAATTGAAACAAATCATATAAGGAAATGACAATTTGTAATGAAGAAGTGATATTTGATGTTATAATTTTTGCTTTTCCAATTCTACCTATTCCTTCTTCCCATTTACCTAAACCGTCTTTAATATTTAGTTTCTGTTTTCTAAATACATTAGACTGTTCAATTTTCTTATTTTCTCTAATTGCTCTTTTAAAAGCTTCCTCCAAAGCATCAGCTATTTCATCGGAGCTGTCAGTAAAATATCTCAACCTTCCAAGTTCGATTTTTATAAATGATGAAGCAAGAGACAACCTGTTTGTAATAAGAATTCTGCTTATAGCAAAATCATACCTGTGCACTGTAGCAATCTGCAAAATGGTATCCAGAAATGATGCCGGACCTGTTTGAGTATTCCAAAGACCCGGCAAAACTGATTTAAGAAGCAGATCATTAAAAATATAGCTTAATACTGAAGGTTCACTGTACATATCATAATTAACCAGGGAAGCCTTTTTATACCAGTCATCCACGCTTAAAAAATCTTTGAATTTATCTTTACCCAATTCGTTTAATTTTTTTGCCAGCTTTTTATTATCTAAAATATCACTTTTGATAAATGCAATCTCCAGTTCCCGTTCCAAAGGCCTTACATTTTTCATATAGAAATCTTCGACGGTCTTCTCGTTTTTTTGAATCTTACCATACAGGAGAATCGTACAAGCTGCTTTCGAAATACAGGGATATATTATTGGATAAAATTCATTTTTATTCT
>JAAZCB010000002.1 GCA_012513545.1 Clostridiaceae bacterium | reverse complement strand
CTTTTTTTTTTTCAATACTTAAAATAAATAATTTTTTAACAATGTTACATAATTGACCTGTTGCTTCTTACCCTGCCTTAATTATTATTCTCAGTTTTTGTGATTTTATCACATTTTTATTGGAAATATTGATTTTAGGGCTTAAGAATTGAACTGTCTACTTTACATAAACATAATACTTATTAGTCATCTTTACAGGGTTATAGGAAAGCTTGGCCTTTCTCAGCCCCTCGATCCCCAGGTCCTGCTCCCTGTTAATATAGGCAAGGTCCTTCCAGGCATTCTCACAAAACTGTTGATTTATAAAGGTATATATACCTCTAATATCACCATTTGCTTTCTCTATATGAATAACTGCTGTGTCCTCATTAAGTCTTTCTCCTACTGTAAAGCCTTCGAACCTTCCATCAATTTTGACTAATGCACCCTTGCAGCCAAGTATCTCAAAATTATTCAGAAGTTCAATATTCGCCTCCGTCTCGTAGAAAAATTCCTTATGGGAATCACTGCTTCTTTGCTCGCACCATTCTTTGTTTATCCTTATACACTCACTGACAAGTTCCTTTTTGAGTTCTACATACTCATATTCATACTGTAACTTAAAGCTGTTAATATGGTTTCTTTTTCCGTGGAATTTCTTTCCTTTCAAACTTATCAAGTCTTCAGAGGAATAAACATAATCGCTGCTGTCACGGTCAAAAACAGTTTCAACAGGCAGACTTAAAGCTTCAGTAAAATAATGGAGTTTTTCTTCCTCAACACGTTTAAATATCAGTTTCCAGTTATTCTCCCTGAAATATTCATATAGGAACAGAACAACCTCCTCAAAACCTTCCTTCCCGGGACTTCCAATTGGTATAAATGCAAACGGTTCAGTATTATCCTGCTTCGAAATAATACAAAGGAAATTTTTATATTCAAGGAATCTGAACTTATAATAATTTCTCCACATAAAAAAATTTGTGAATGTCATTTCAGAAGACTTGTAGTTATTCTCTCTTAAGTATTTATGAAAAATCACCCTATCGTCAATTCCTATTTCCCGGAACTCAAACATAATAACCCTCCCAAATGGTGCTTTTCAATAGAATTTCACACCATATGCTATTTGCTGTTTATTTTTCTACCGATGTTATGATCGCCACAAGAAAATCAGCAGCTTTTACCAGATCGTCAATAAGGATCTGTTCTTCAACACTGTGGACCTTATCCATACCAACACTTACATCAACAGCTTTAATGCCTTTTTCGTTTATTATGTTTGTATCACTTCCCCGCCGGTAGCTTCGAGTTTGAGTTCAACACCCGTACTTTGGGATGCTGTTTTCAGTACTGATATAATCTCATCTTGTTCATCAATGTTAAATGCGGGATATAAAAGATTTGACTCGAACATAATCCTGCCCATGAATTTCTCCGCTGCTTTATTAAAGCATTCCTCCATATGTGCGGTCTGCTTTTCAAGTTTTTCACTGCTTCTGCTTCTGGCTTCAGCATTTATCTCAACATAATCACAAATAATGTTGGTGGCCTGACCGCCATTTATAATTCCTATATTTGCGGTTGTTTCCCCGTCAATTCTTCCGAGCTTCATGCTGCTTACAGCTTCTGCTGCGATTTGTATGGCGCTTATTCCCTTTTCCGGCTCAAGTCCGGCATGAGCAGCCTTACCAATGATTTTCACATCAATTTTATTTTGCGAAGGAGCAGATACTGCTACATGGCCTATTTTACCGCCATCATCCATTACAAATCCGTATTTGGCGTTAATTTCAGACAAATCCAGGTTTTTCGCTCCCATTAATCCTCCTTCTTCAGCCACAGAGAAAACTACATATATATCCCCATGACTTAACATATCCTCCTTTAACACCCTGAGAGCCTCTAAAATACATTCGATTCCAGCTACGTCATCACCGCCTAAGATAGTAGTTCCATCTGTTTTTATCAGATTTCCGCTAATGACAGGCTTTTTTCCTGTCCCCGGCACCACTGTGTCCATGTGGGCCATCAGTAGAATAGCCGGTACTTTTTTATTGCCATTAATTTTACATATGAGGTTTCCTGCATTCCCTCCTATTTTTTCTCCAGCATCGTCTTCTTTTGGCTGATACCCCATGTTTTCGAGTTTCTTCTTCAGTGTATCGGCCATATCCCTTTCTTTTAACGTCAAGCTGTCTATCTTTACAAGCTCAATAAATTCGCTTACCATTCTATCCCTGTTAACCACTTGTTTCACCTCTAAATCAAATAATATTACCAATTATACTTTGTCAATTTACCGTCAAATTTCAGTTCCTTAAAATTATTCTGCCTCAAAGCTTCATAAATAATTACAGCTACAGAATTGGAAAGGTTTAGAGACCTGATTTCATCTTTCATAGGAATTCTGATACAATTTTCCCTGTTATTAAAAAGCAGCTCTTCAGGAAGCCCGGCTGTTTCTTTTCCAAACACAATAAAGCAATCCTCTGTATACTTTACATCGGTATAAGTTTTTTCAGCTTTAGTTGTTGCATAGAAAAAAACGTTCTGTCCATACTTACCACTTAATTCTTCAAAATTATCATAGTAATTAATATTTACTTCATTCCAGTAATCCAAGCCCGCACGTTTCAAATATTTGTCTTCTACCGAAAAGCCCAAAGGCTTTATCAAGTGAAGCTTAGCTCCTACTGCTGCACATGTTCTTACAATATTTCCGGTATTTTGTGGTATTTCCGGTTCAACCAATACTACATTTATTGACAAGCCATCTCCTCCAAAAATATGTACTGCTTCTACAGCTCTCATGAATTATTAATTATTTAATAAAAGTTTATATAATTTTAATAATATCATATATTTGTTTATCAATCGAGACTTATTTTATGCTTAAAGTCAAAAAAGATGGCTTAATTGTTTACAACCATCTTTTAAAAGAATACCTTAATATAAAAATGTGATCTCGGTAATGATAAGGAAAACACTTTTTCAAATATAACTACTCTTCTACCGATATATCAATTTCCAATTGACCTTTATCACCCAACAAAAGCGGTACACAAACTGTTTTCATTTTAGTAGGGGAAATCTGCATATTGTCTCCCATCAGAAAAGAAGGTGGAGTTATTTCGATACCTATTCCCTTATTGTAAAGAATTGTTGCTGTATTGCCCAGAATCATATTTGTAAGTTCAGAGATTGCACTCTTGGATATTTCGTCCAGTTCAGTAAGTACTATCCCGCCCATCATGCTTGATGCTATTGAAAACGCAACTTCTTTACTCATTGAAAAAAGAGCCTGACCTCTTATTTTCCCTGTCAAACCAACAATAATTATGACATTATCGCTAGAATAAGGGGAATCCTTTAAAAATACATTTCCAATCTTTGCATCCATGCCGGCTATCTGTTTCAATACAGTCTGACTTGCTTCTATGAATGGATTAATGTACTCCACATTCATTAACCAATACCACCTTT
>JAAZCB010000226.1 GCA_012513545.1 Clostridiaceae bacterium | reverse complement strand
AGAGATGTAAGGAAATTCTGGAAGGAAAAGCTTGGCAGAGTGCAGTTCTATACTCCGGAGACTTCATTGGACTATATGCTTAACGGTTGGCTGATGTATCAGGTAGTATCCTGCAGGATATGGACCCGTTCGGCATTTTATCAGTCGGGTGGAGCATATGGCTTCAGGGATCAGCTTCAGGATAGTCTGTCAATTGCGCATGTCTGGCCTGAAATCACGAGAAATCAAATATTGCTGCATTCAAAGCACCAGTATCTTGAAGGTGATGTACAGCACTGGTGGCATGAGGAAAAGTACAAAGGCACCAGGACAAGGTTTTCTGATGATCTTTTGTGGATGCCCTATGTTACAGCAGAGTATATACGGATAACGGGGGATTTTGGTATTCTTTATGAGAAAACTCCCTATCTTGAAGACGAACCTTTAAAAGATTTTGAGGACGAGGTATACAGAATACCAAGGGTTTCAGGTGAAAAATCGACAATTTATGAACACTGCATACTTGCAATAGATAGAGCGCTGCGTTTTGGAGAGCATGGACTGCCCTTGATAGGCTCAGGTGACTGGAACGATGGGATGAATACGGTTGGAAACAAAGGTAAGGGAGAAAGTGTATGGCTTGGATGGTTTCTGATATCAATTCTAAGGAGCTTTGCACCGGTATGCGAAAGAATGGAGGATAATGCTCGTGCCAGAAGTTACATTGATGTCTCAAATGATATAGTCAAAGCGATAGAGAAGAACGCTTGGGATGGAAACTGGTACAGGAGGGCATATTTTGATAATGGTATGCCCCTTGGATCAGCTCAGAACAGCGAGTGCAAAATAGATTCACTATCACAGTCCTGGGCGGTTATATCCGAAGGCGGAGACAAAGACAGAATAGTTGAGGCAATGAATGCTCTTGAAAATTACCTGGTAAGAAGAGACGATGGGCTTATTAAACTTCTTACACCTCCTTTTGATGAGGGTGACCTTGAACCAGGATATATAAAGGGGTATGTCCCCGGTGTCAGGGAAAACGGCGGGCAGTATACGCATGCAGCAGCATGGGTTGTTATGGCATATGCAAAAATGGGGGATGGAGACAAGGCATATGAGCTGTTTGAACTGCTAAACCCTATCAATCATTCAAGGACACATATTGAGTATTCAAGGTACAAGGTTGAGCCTTATGTAATGGCAGCAGATGTTTACTCGGTAGCTCCTCATACAGGCAGAGGCGGGTGGACCTGGTATACAGGCGCTGCCGGATGGATGTACAGGGTTGGTTTTGAATATATTCTCGGTTTTAGAAGAATGGGAAATAAGTTGGTGCTTGACCCTTGTATACCTAAAAAGTGGAGTGGCTTTGATATAAAATACATGTATGAAAACACAATATACGTAATTGAGGTGAGAAATCCGCAAGGAGTTAGCAGAGGTGTGGCCAGAGTTGTTTTGGATGGAAGGGAGCTTGAAGACAGATTGATTCTGCTTGTTGATGACAAGGAGGAACACAGGGTGGAGGTCACAATGGGATTATCCCAAGAGGAAGAGGCACTTTTGGATGATTTGGAAAAGGTTCTTGAATTAAGGTAAATTAAATAGAGATTTCATATTTAAAAAAAGCGGGTGGTAATAACCCGCTTTTTTTCAGCAAGTATCAAAAATAGAACATGTCCTTATTTTGCTTTCATTATAGACATTTTAACTATTCTTACGTATAATTAAGAAAGGAATTTTTTCTAGCTAACAATATTATTTTGAGGAGGTTTGTATGAAGTACTTAGAGAATTCTTTCAGGTTTTTTGGCAAGTTCTTTTTATTGGCTATACCGATGTATATAATGTTTGCTGTTCCACAGATACTTATGAGTCCTGCTTTGCTTAAAATACAGGAGAGCGCTATGGAGATAGGAAATAATCCGGAAAGTTTTGCAAATCTTCAGATGCAGGAAATGCTTGAGATGTTTGCGAGTATTTATATGGAAGCATTACCAATGATGGGATTGTCAATAGCGGCATCCTTTATTTTGGGATTAATAATAATACCAGCTACCTATGGTGTTATTAATAAGGCACTATCAACCGGAAAAGCAGATCTTACAGATTTTTTATCGGAGTTTTTGCATAATATTGGTAAATATATTCTTTATTATATAGGACTAATATTGGTGAGCATTCTATTGACAATTGTTATAGCTGTACTTATTGGATTATTTGTACTTATGTCAAAGGCTATCGGTGCGTTGGGGGTTGTTCTTTCAGTATTGATAGGTATTGCAGTTTTTCTGGCATTATTAGCTTTTGGGTTCATGCTGGTTTACTGGTTCCCTGCAATGGTTGCCGACAACAAGGGTGTTTTTCAAGGATTAAAAAGCTCCATAAGCGTTGCGAAATCATATTTCTGGCCTACTGTGGGTATTTCTCTTCTGATTAGCGTAGGTTCTGCAATTGCCGGGGCAGTTGTGGGAGGCGTGCAGTTTATTCCGGTGCTTGGTCCTCTGGTGGTTAGTATTCCGGCAGCTGTAGCGCAATTTATTACGACAGTATTCTACATTATAGTTTATAGAGATAAAACGGGAAAGGTTGAGGAAGAAGACAATAGCGTTACAGAATTGCCAGGCGGATACCTGTAATAGAAAAATTCACAAGGGAAGGCAGCTAATGCTACCTTCCCTTTTTAGTACTTAAAAACCGTCTGCTTTGTATTGACAAATAAATACCAGCTATCGCTGGCTGGCAATCAAAAGGTCTACCATTCTTCCGTAACTTTTTACGCCATCCTTTTGCATATTGGCTTTAAGGAAAGTGTCATTTACAGATGAAGAAAAATCCTGAACCTGGGTTTCATACTTATCCCAGTAGTTGTTAAGAGCCTTAAGATCACGATTTACTCCATCACTGAAGCTTTTACGAATTTCACTGTATAGTTCCCTGTCATTTTTTGAAAGGGCATTGGTTGCATAAATAAGTGCTGCGAATGTACCTGAATATTGAAAGTCCTTATCGGGATGGGATATGCAAGCCAGATAGGCTATGTAATTAGCCTCATCCTCACGTAAAAAACCTCTTTGATGAGCCATTTCATGACAGGCAGTAAAAGGTATATCAAAGTGAGGTATTGCAACATTAACATTTGCTTCACCTGTGAAAGGAGAGTAAATACCTTCAATACCGGTATATGACATAAGAGGAGAAATGATAACAGCCTTAGGCCTGCCAAAATTACCGGAGAGCTCAGGTACAAATTTCCCTGCAATTTCATAGCCTTTATCTGCTCGTTTAAGTGTATTACCAATAGTTGTTGACAACTTCATTACCCTATTTTCATCCTCTTCTACAGATTCCCTGAGCCTGTTTGCCTGACTAGTTAAGTTTCTGCAGACCTTAACAAGTTCATCTAATGATGGAGATTCCATATTATATTGTGCTATTTCAGCAAATGGAAGCCTCTGGTAATTCAATCCGCACATAACTACAAATAAAAAGTATACTGTACAAAAAGCAGCAGCAATGCCAATTAAGCTGTTTACAATACTTTTCAAGCACTGTGAACGGCTTTTTACGAATTTTACCATATTATATACAATCTTGAATAAGAAGAATGCCAGCAGGGAAAACATAAGTATTTCAATTACAGAGAACGGTAATGCTCCAGTCAGAATACTTACAGGTTTTACAAATATTTTATAAAGCCTTTGGCTGTATATTGCTTCAACCATACCGGATGAAAATGATGCGGCATATAGAAGGACATAACCTAATGGTGCTAAAATAACCAGGCAAAGTTTTATAATTAGTTTTTTATTGAACATAATAATACCAGCCTTAAATTTGTTGTTAATAGTTATTTATCAGTACCTAATCAGTGTTCATAATGTGAAAGTGCCACTCCGAAAGGCTTCCAGCTTCCTTTAAGAGTCTTGAAGTCAAGAGCTATCTTCAATAGATGGAGGAAGTCTTCGCGGTTAATATTTACAGCCCCTAAAGATTCAAGGTGCTTGCTGTATACCTGACAGTCTATAAGAGTAAAACCCTTTTCATCAAGTATTTTTGCAAGCGTTATAAATGCAGCTTTCGAGGCATTGGCCATAGTGGAAAACATTGACTCGCCAAAGAAGCATTTACCAAGGGATACGCCGTACAGACCACCTACCAGAGAACCCTCAAACCAGGTTTCTACTGAATGAGCAAAGCCCAGTTCATGCAGAAGGCAATAACTTTCAATCATTCCATTGGTTATCCACGTATT
>JAAZCB010000225.1 GCA_012513545.1 Clostridiaceae bacterium | reverse complement strand
TCCGGTAGAATTTGACATTCTTGAGACTAAATCAAATGCTCAGATTGTACACTCACTTGCAAAGTGGAAACGTATGGCACTTTACCAATATGGTTTTCCTGTAGGTCAGGGATTATACACGGATATGAATGCTATCCGAAGAGATGAGGATATGGATAACCTCCATTCAATCTATGTTGATCAGTGGGACTGGGAAAAGTTATTGACAGGAAAACAAGAAATCTGGATTATCTCAAGGAAACAGTCATAAGTATTGTTAATTCAATTTGTGATACACAGGACAAAATAAAGGAGCTGTATCCGCAGCTTTCCGGAAAGCTCTCAAGAGATGTTAAATTTGTTACCACTCAGGAGCTTGAAGACCTCTATCCGTCTCTTACACCTAAAGAGCGTGAAAACAAATACCTTAAAGAACATAAAACTGCATTTGTAATGCAAATAGGTGACGTGCTGAAATCAGGCGATAAACACGACGGAAGAGCTCCGGATTATGACGATTGGACACTTAATGGAGACATAGTTTTCTGGAGTGATGTTTTAGAATGTGCTTTTGAGGTATCATCAATGGGAATCCGGGTGGATGAAAAATCACTTGATGAGCAGTTAACCAAGGCAGATGCCAACAAACGGAGAGAATTTACCTTTCACAAAATGCTGCTCTCGGGCAAATTGCCTCTTACAATGGGGGGAGGCATAGGCCAGTCAAGACTTTGTATGCTGCTCTTAGGTAAAGCCCATATAGGAGAAGTCCAGGTATCGATATGGGATAAAGATACCGTGGAAGGATGCAATAAGGCAGGAATAGATTTACTGTAAACTTTGAATAGAAAAAATTTCTTGACAGGTCAAGTTTACCTGTGTTATCATCATAAAAGTATGCTTGAAAAAGTGTTGTTGTGTTTTAAAAATAGAGTTTTATTAAATTACTGATTACTTGAGAGGAGGATAAAAATGTATTGCCTGAAATGCTATAAATTTGAACACAGTATTTTAGAAGGACTGTCAGAGAAACAAAGTCCGGACAACGGCATATATTGGCTTAATCCTCTGTTTATAGGGTGTAAATATATTCTATAAGTATCTTGTTTATAAATATTTTACTTTACAGTTTATGAGAGTGGTTAAGTCGAGTATTTCACGATTTAACTGCTTTTTATTTAACCTCTTTCCATACAGTTTATTATTACAAACGAGCTGTAAGGGAAAGTACTTAAAACAGGCAGGGTTTAAGTCATAGATGTTACAAATTTATTACAAAAATGTAAAATGATTGACGAAGGTCATATAATTTAGTAAAATGTTAATCGGCACTGTTGCAAGGCAATGCCAAATAACTTTAAATTTAATAAACTTTAAGAAAGGAGGATTATCAAATGTATATGTTTATAAGTAGGCGTCTCGAACAAATTAATACTGAAAAAGGCTTTTCCAATAAACCAGGTAGAGATTTATGCATACATTGGCTTAATCCTCTGATTTCTGAATGTGAGAAACTATTATACCCCTGATGTAAAAAACAAAGGGTCTTTATATTCAGAGCATTTATAAAAGAGAGTGGTTAAGTCCGATAAAGGGGTTTAACCACTCTCTTAATTTTAGATAAAAAAGAAGGTGTAAGAATGAGGTTTTATAATTCAATACAGAAGAACATGAGTTTTTCAGATGTTATAGCAAGTATAAAATATTTTATTAAAGCAAATCCGGATTGTAAATATCGGATAGCAGTTGGAACCGATTCTCAGGTAAAGGGCAGATATACCTGTTTTGCAACAGGGATTCATATACACAGAATTGGCCAGGGAGCATGGTGCTGCGTAAGTAAAATGGTAGAAAACAAACAGTATAAGAATCTTAATGAAAAAATATCTAAGGAAACGATAATAACCTATGAAGTGGTAAATATGCTGGATGAACAGCTTTTAGAGGCACTTTGCGATTTTTCAGCAAACTACAGAAACTTTGATTGCAAACTTGAAGCTCATATAGATGTGGGAACAAAGGGAGAAACAAGAAAGCTGATAAGGGAAATGGTTGGATACTTTGAAGGCACTGGTATAGATGCAAAGATCAAACCCGATACGTTTGTAGCCAGCAGCTATGCAAACAGATACAGTAAAAGCATTTCGAGGGCATATACCAGAAAAGCAATATAGGAAGCCGGATTAGCATTATTAAAAGGGCTGGCCGGTATGTATGAAAGGATGATATTATATGATGGTTTTAAAGGTGACTCCTGTGAGAAATGTATTAATTGGAAAGCACTGCGTAAAGAGTGAAAACGCGGATATGTTTTTCAACAAGGTAGTCGGTGAGGGCACGAAGGTAGAGGTATATGATGTTTCAGACAGAAAGCAGAAAGAATTATCTGTTACTGAAATAAACAAAAGATACCACAGAATGATAATAAACGGCAAGAGATATTACATTTGCTCAATAAACGCAGGATAACAGCTCAAAATTAGTATTTCCAATGAATTATTACAAAGCATAGAGGATATATAAAAACCGGGAGAATATATTAAAATAATATTCTTTCGGTTTTTTATTATCCAAAAGGCGAT
>JAAZCB010000224.1 GCA_012513545.1 Clostridiaceae bacterium | reverse complement strand
TTTTGTTCCCTCTCAATCGGTGGTTGATGATGTTTATTACAGGAAGGTATCGTACGATTCTGGTATTACAATAGATGTTGGTTGTACCGTATATGTTGAAGGAATGTCTTTTGACGAGCTTAATAGAATTACAGCCGACAAGATAACGGGTTTTCCGGTTGAGCCGAATGATTCGAAGGAGGATGCATCACTGAATCCGGACGGAAAAAGGCATAATGTGGATATTACAATTGAAAGCCTGGAGCCCAACACAATGTACGTTATATGGGTAAGGGCATCAAGATTGAGTGTAAATCTTACATCCGGCCCGTCCGATCCGATTATAATAACTACCGGTCCGGTTATTGTACCTCCGGTGGATAAGCCGATTGTGCCTTCCTTCAACTACAGTTTGCCTGGAGACAACTTTATTGACGTTGGGTGGGAGATCAACCCGGGGTATAACTACTATTTGAAATACGGAGTTGAAGATAATGTTGATGCAGCCATAGGAGATATAACCGTTACTTCCAAAGAGTTAATAAACTCAGTTTATTACAGAATAAGCGAGCTCCAGCCGGATACACTTTATTATATCTGGGTACAGGCTGAAGCGGTAAATGAACTTGGACAAAGTTCAAGATCGGATTGGAGTGATTCCTATCCGGTAAGGACTTTGAATTTCCTGCCTCCTGGCACACCAAAAGGCTTTGGTGTAAAAAACATCAAAGACGCTATTACAAAAAACAGCATAACCTTTGAGTGGGTTAAGGAGAGCGGTCTTTTATATATACTTGAGATTTCCAAGGATATAGAATATAAGGACTCCCAGGAATATGAAGCTGGGGAAAGTTCTGAATTCAAGGTGGAAGGACTTTTATCAAACCACAGGTATTATGCAAGATTGTATTCTTTTGATCCTGTAAAACTTATACGGTCTGAGGCCACGCAAAGTATATCTGTAAAAACAAAAAGAAGCGATGACGATTATGACTCCGATCAGGACATTGAAGAAACAATTACCGGGGATTATATTGAAAAAGGCAGCATGTTAATAGACGGAGTGTGGCTGGTTAAAATAACCGGAATCAATGCCGACAGGTTTGTTGAGCATGTTTACAGGGATAATAGACTTGACTATAAAATAGATCTTTCAAAGCCTCCCGGAGTCGCAAGAGCAGCAAGACTTCTTATATCAGGCAAGGTTTTTCAGGCATTAACCGTTTTAAAGGAAAACCTCATAATTGATATGGCATCTGTTTCAATTGTAATAAGGCCTGGGGTTATTGCCACACAGGAGGACAATCCTTTGACGCAAAGAGCTTCGAGTGTTGATTATGAAATTACAATCACATATCCCCGGGATAGCAAACCCAATTTTAAAAATATGACCTTCAAAACTTCTGATGTCAAGCTTGAGGTTTCTTTAGCATCTAGTGCCGGTCTAATTCCAATTGACACCTTTTTGAGGCCCGTGAAGGTTTTAATGCCATATGAAGATGCTAACTGGTATAAAGAGGGTAAAACCTTCGGATTTATTTATGAACCGTCAGAAGGGTCATGGGATAAACTTCGAACTTCAGCGGTATTTGATAAGGACAGAAATATTGGCACGCTTTCCTTTGAGGCTTTAAAAACGGGCCAAATGGCTGTGGCTGAAATAGGGAATGACTATTTTGACGATATATATTCTCATAAATATGAGACAGCAATTAACAAAGTTGCTTCAGTACATGAACTGAAAAGTATAAAGGGAAGGACCTTTAACCCTGATAAGCCTGCCACCATAGGGGATACGGTTAAGCTTATGTTTGATGTTTTGGAATACAGTTATGGAGCCGATTATATGAATGAGTCGGCAAAGGCGGGACTGATAAGCTTTCAGGATTCTTCCTCTTCAGGGAAAAACTGTACAATTGCAAATGTATCCTCTATGCTTATAAGAGTATTTGAAATTAAAACAGGACAGCATCTGGATCAAAAAAGTAAATCGGAGTTTATTTCCAAAAATGGTATGGTAATTATCAGAGAAGATGGAAAGCTTGCTTCTTCAAAGGATTATGCAACAAGAGCAGAAGTTGCAGCTCTGATTGAAAAGCTCCTGGTATATATTGGTGAATTGGATTAAATTTTCAGCAGATTATTTTATGAATAAGTCTTTTAAAGAAGGATTTAAGGAGTATAATAATGAATATATACAAATCTAAAGTTTTTTTGATAAGTGCATTTTTCTTCATAATCAATATTACCGTTGCAAATGCCCATGGAGCAGTGTATGAGACACAAGAGAATGGGGAAAATAAAATAAGGATTATTGTTAAATGGAGTACAGACACTGAAAATAAAGGGATTGCACTGACGCATTACTACCTTGAAAATGGCAAGACACTGCACATAGGTTATGAAGAGAAAAATGGTTCCGACTCAACAGCTTTCCTTGATTATGACCTTAATAATGCAATACCTCCCATAAGGATTATCCTTGATAATATCAGTAAGCCGGGAGTTGCGCCTTTTAGTGATATTAAGGGAATAGAAGCACAGGAGTACATTGCACACCTTCATGATGCACAAATAGTAAATGGAAGGCCGGACGGAACCTTTGAACCCCAGATGCCTGTGACCAGAGCGGAGTTTATGACTATTATGGTTAAGGCCTTAAAGCTTGAAGGAACAGCTGATAATACAGGCGGTTTTACAGATATAGAAGGGCACTGGGCAAAAAACACTTTACTTATAGCAGCTAAAAAGGGATTTATTTCGGGATTTGAAGACAGGACCTTAAAGCCGGACAAACTTATTACTGTTGGTGAAGTCAGTTCAATAATTTCAAGAGCTTTCGAATTTAAAACTTCAAAAAACGGTTTATATGGCAAGCTGCGCAATTCAAAATGGTACAGTTCTTCAGTAAAAAAAATTTTTGACACGGGAATTCTGACTGTAAAAGATGGTATTTACAAAGATTTTGATGAAGAAAAACATATAAGCAGGGCTGACTGCGCCATGATGGTCAGTAGAGCGCTCTCGACTTATTAATATAGGATTTATTGTTTTTATGCCAATTCTCCTTTAATAATACTATAGCAATGCAGCATGTATTTTATACGACCAAATAACATATTTTACAATAAAAGATGCCGTTTTAGGAGGTGGTTTTCACAGTATTCAATTAAATTTTTCATGTATATCCCCAGGTTCATAAGGCAATAATTCTAGTATGCTCATTGTGAACTGGTTTGCAGATTTTGCAAATAAGCCTGTCTTAATAAGATGAATGGCAGTCTGCAATGTATAAAAATTCATGTAAGTCTATTACTGAATAAAGGGGATTATAATGAAAAAGTCATTAAACATAAAGCATTTAATCTTTTCTATAATATTAATAATTATACTATTTACAACTGGGTACATGTCGCTATATTATAGAGGAGGACATTCTCTGGTCCTTGCAAAAGCATTTGAAAGTTCAAAAGCAAGATTTGTTAACAGTGAAGTTTATGCATGGGGCAGGATGGAGAGCGGTTTGGCAGAGTTTGATGAAATTGAGAAGTTAGCTGACCGCCTTGCTGATGGGTTGGAGGTTCTTGAAAACGATTCATTTTCAAGAAAAATAATAAGAAATGATTCTATTGACAAGATCGAAATAATAGGCACGGCGGGCAACGGTAAGACGGTTAATATTATTGGACAATTGAATAATAATGAAGGAAAAAAGGCAGTTGGATATATTTCGGTTGGTGTAAGCACTGATGCTCCTGATTTAAAGCTTGAGGAGACTGCAAAACATATACGCGGATTGTTTTGGGCGAACAAAATAAAGCCTAAGATAAACTCATGTATAACCGGTTTTTTTGATGGAAGGCTTGGGTATGAAGCTTTAAATGTAATCAGCAGGCAGATATTAAAGAATGCTTCGGCCAGGAAAGTAAACGGGATTTCGGACAATAACCTTATAAGTGTTTCGGCATATTCCCCGTTTATAGACGATAATCTCAAGGTTGACGGCAAAAAGGTTAACATGAATCTGGCAATAAGGTATAATTCCTATGAGGACAGGACGTACATATGGTTGGCATCACCCGTGATCGCAGTGGAATATTAGTATTCTTGCCTTTTAAGCCTGATAGTTTTAAAACATATAATAATTTATACAAAAGATGAATAAAGAAAAATACGAAAGGAAGAATAAACGTGCCCAAACTTATAATATCTGAAGGAAAGCCTTTGAACGGAAGAGTTAGAGTAAGCGGTGCAAAGAATTCTGTGCTCCCTATAATAGCTGCGTCAATTTTAGGTGACAGGGACAGCATAATTGAAGAGATTCCATATTTGACGGATGTACAAATAATGTGTGACCTGCTGGAGTCTTTTGGTGTAAAGGTCGGCTTTTCCGAAGGCAAAACGCGACTTAATATTAGTGCGTCAGAGATAACAAATACTACTGCGCCGTATGAACTGGTTAACAAGATGAGGGCATCTATTCTTGTTATGGGTCCGCTTCTGGCAAAAATGGGTCTGGCGAAAATATCCCTGCCAGGGGGCTGCGCCATAGGAACGAGACCTGTCGATTTACACTTGAAGGGATTTGCCGCTATGGGAGCAGAGATAGCTCAAGGTCATGGTTTCATAGAGGCTAGAGTTAACGGTAGATTGAAAGGAAGCAAGATATACCTGGATTTTCCAAGTGTAGGAGCCACTGAAAACATAATGATGGCTGCAGTGCTTGCAGAGGGTCAGACTATTATAGAGAATGCAGCAATAGAACCCGAAATAGTTGATCTGGCTACGTTTTTGACATCCATGGGCGCCGACATAAAAGGAGCCGGAACTGATACCATTAAAATAAATGGTACGGATAACCTTTATGGAGCCAACCATGCTGTTATACCGGACAGGATTGAAGCAGGAACATTTATGGTAGCTGCCGCAATATCAGGCGGAGATGTAATAATTGAAAACATAGTTCCTGATCATGTCAAGCCTATTACCGCT
The DNA here is from genome assembly GCA_012513545.1 of Clostridiaceae bacterium. The sequence continues at coordinate 1,740 of JAAZCB010000224.1, read as the reverse complement.
AAATTAAGGGAGGCAGGAGTTGAAGTCTCGGAAGAGCTGTCCAGTATACACATAGTTTCAGGAAATGACCTGAAGTCGATTGACATTAAAACCCACCCTTATCCGGGTTTTCCAACCGATATGCAGGCACAGATGACGGCCTTGATGACCAGGGCTGAGGGAACAAGCATGATTATTGAAACAATCTTCGAAAACAGGTTTATGCACCTTGCAGAACTTAAAAGAATGGGTGCCAACATTAAGATAGAAGGAAGAAGCGCTATTATTGAAGGGAAACCTAAATTAACCGGTGCAACAGTAAGAGCCACAGATTTAAGGGCTGGCGCTGCCTTGATTCTGGCAGGTCTTGCAGCTGAAGGAGAGACTGAAATAACCGATATTGAGCATATTGAAAGAGGTTACGTCAAAATTGACGAAAAGCTTAATGCATTAGGTGCAAATATCAAAAGGGTTAATGAGGATTAGTATTAAATACATATCGCACCGGCGGCAGCAGCAAATTTAAAAAGTTCCGCTGCGATAATTATTAAGGATAAGCTTTAAGTGGAGGTAGGTTATATACTTACCTCCGCTTTTTTGTGTAATTAATAAGCGAGAAAAGAATTCCCTTTTTGGAGTTAAAAACAATAGGAATAACCGATAATGTACAAACATATTTATTAATCTGGATAAATTTATTAACGATAGATTTTTTATGGCAGATTTATTGAGATAATAATATTAATTCGGAAAAAGGGATAGAAGATGAAGAAAATTCTATTTTACGTACTTTTGATGATATTGGCAATTGTAGTACTGCCTTTTACTATAGTCAGAGGCTGTAGTTCGGTTATTGATGATATTGTGCCGCCGGAAAAGGACGAGGTCCTTAAAATTAAAGTGTATTTTCATACTGAGAATACGGTCAGTGAAATGCCGCTTGAGGAATACTTAAAAGGTGTGGTTGCAGCAGAAATGCCTGCCGAATTTGAACTTGAAGCACTTAAAGCCCAGGCGGTAGCAGCCAGGACTTATGCATATGGAAGAATGAAAAAAATATATACTCCTAAAGATGATATACACAATGGAGCCGATATTTGCTCAAACTCTGCGCATTGCCAGGCATGGGCTTCAAAAGAGGAAATGATGAAAAAATGGGGATTTTTTAAGCGCCTTGAGTATTGGAATAAAATTGAGAGGGCAGTTGAGGAAACTGAAAATATTATAGTAGTTTATGAAGGTAAAGTCATTAATCCGTTATTTCATGCAAACAGTGGAGGAAAGACTGAAAATTGCGAAGAAGTCTGGCCAGGAGTAGAGGTACCCTATCTTAGGAGCGTTAAAAGCGACGGTGAGGAAGCCAGTTCCGGGTATAAAGTTGTTACTGCCTATAATGAGAACGAACTGATTGAAACCATAAAAAAGGGATACCCTGATATTAAGCTTAATGAAGATAATATTTTCGAAGATATAAAAATAATTGATTATACAGAAGGCGGAAGAGTATCCAATCTGGGGCTTGGGAACATTACAGTTAAGGGAACTGATTTTAGGAATCTTTTAGGTTTAAGGTCTGCGAATTTCAAGCTGGATAAAGCTGAAGGCGGGAAAATTGAAATAACAACAATAGGGCATGGACATGGGGTAGGAATGAGCCAATGGGGAGCCAATCACCTTGCAAAAAATGGAGGAAATTTTGAAGAGATAATTAAGTATTACTATAAGGGAGTGTCTCTTGAAAATTGCGGCGGATAACAATCA
>JAAZCB010000223.1 GCA_012513545.1 Clostridiaceae bacterium | reverse complement strand
TCAATTTCATCAATTTCTACTCCCAGCAATTTCAATTGTTTGTCAAGAGCGCATTCATCCAGACTCTCAAGGAATAAGAATTTCCCGAATACGCCTATCCTACTTTCTATTTTTCGAGAAATGCCTGTATCAAATAATATTTTTTTACCTCCTGCCTTTAGCAAAAAAACCAATACAGGATACCTGTTTTCATGCTTTATTCCAGGAAAAAGATAGAATCCGCTTTTCATTTTAATATATCCGGTGTTTATAACATTTACTTCCATATTTGTCCCCATTTAAAAATATTAGTAAATACCGATAATAAAGTATCTGTTGTTTTAAAACCAATACTTGATAGAATCTAACAATTCATCAAACTCTCTTGAGTTAAGCTGTTGTTTGCTATCCGATAAAGCTACTTCCGGATACGGATGAACCTCAATCATAATTCCATCAGCACCTGATGCCAATGCTGCCTTTGCTATGGAACTAACAATATCTTTTCTTCCCAGCGAATGACTTAAGTCTACCAGAATAGGCAAACTCGTCTCCTTCTTAATTATAGGAACAGATGCAATATCAAGTGTATTTCTCGTTTTGGTTTCATACGTTCGTATCCCTCGCTCACAGAGCATTATTTTACGATTACCCTGTAGCCCAATATATTCCGCAGCAAACATAAATTCCTGAATCGTTGCACTAATACCCCTTTTTAACAAAACCGACTTGTGTGTGAGACCAGCTTCTTTCAGAAGTTCGAAGTTGTGCATATTTCGAGCTCCTATTTGTATTATGTCAACGTATTGGGAAACCATTTCGACATCCCGTGTATCTACAACTTCAGTTATTGTAAAAAGGTCGTATTTTTTTCCGATTTCCATTATTATCTTCAAACCTTCTTCTTTCAGTCCCTGGAAGTCATAAGGCGACGTACGCGGTTTAAAGGCCCCTCCACGCAAAAACTTAATATTGTTTTTTCTTAATTGTTTGGCTATACTTTCCAGATAGTCAACTTTCTCTATTGCGCAAGGACCTGCAATAATAACCGGGCTTTTTGACGGTAAATCAAACATGTCCTTAATACTCATAAATCCTTCGTTGCATTGTGAACTTATCAATAATTTTCGTTCACGCTTAATGCCCATATATCTCAATGATGCTTTAAAAATTGATGCAAAAACATCTTTAACCAATTCGTTGTATAGCGGACCTTGATTATTCTTGATAATCTTTTCCATCATTTCTTCTTCCCGCTGCGGATCAAAATACTCAATCCCATCTTTATCTTTCAATTCACTAATTTCCTTAATAAGAGATGTACGATGATTCAACAGTCTCAATATCTCTAAATTAATACTGTCAATTTTGTTCCTTAAATCATCTATTCGATTCACCATAACCCCCCTTATCTTCAACAGCTCAGCTTAGCGTATAACTCCGCCTTTCACTTATCCAAAAGATAAGTTACAATGACTTTTATTTTATATCCCTCATTGGCGGCTAACGTGACTCCCAGCGATTAACAACCAATAAGTGCTTATAACTCAACAAAAACCGACAAATAATTTTCAAAGACTGATTACCGAGGATATTGGGTTAAAATACTTTAATTTAAATTCCAGGTAAATATTTACTTTTTTTATGTTATCAGAAATCATATCATTTTGCAATATATTTTGGATATTTTATTTCTAAATTCCATATAACTCAACATAATATAATATTAATCCCTGATTTTCTCGGATAATATAAAACCCTCGGGCAACATAGTGCTGCATCCACGATGGAAGCATATTCTCATGCAAAAAAAATAACCCCTCAAATGAAGAAGTTATCCAAATTACAAACTATTTGCCGGATTTCCCTTCGGGAATGGCTCTTAATCATGACCACCAGCTAAGCTGGTGGTTTGCTCTAGCCCTATAAGGGCATATTACTTGGCAGAGCCTTAAGGCTCACTGAAAGTTCCGCCAACCGCACTTCTTTACAAACGACCCCTAAAGGGGTCGTTTGTTCTTGCTTTTGTTTACAGGCTCACCCGTAAACGGGTCAATATACTCTTTCAAGCTTATTTGATCTGATGTTATATCTTCCTGTAACTGATTTTTGATATACTGCTCTATTGCCTTTTTATTTCTTCCTACCGTATCCACAAAATATCCTCTGCAACAAAATTGCCTGTTTCCATATTTGTATTTTAAATTTGCATGTCTATCAAATATCATTAGCGAGCTTTTCCCTTTTAAATAGCCCATAAAACTTGATACACTTAATTTTGGTGGCATTGATACTAGCATATGTATATGATCCGGACACGTATTTGCTTCAATTATTTCCACATCCTTATATTCGCATAGTTTCCTAAGTATTTTGCCTATATCTTCTTTTACTTTTCCGTATATTACCTGCCTTCTATACTTCGGTGCAAATACTATGTGGTATTTGCAATTCCATTTTGTATGTGCTAATGTATTGTTATCCATTTGGATATTACCTCCTTATGTTTTTCATTTTGCGGTTGGCTAAACCCGCTCTATTTTAACATTTGGAGGTAATTTATTTCAAATCATAGCTACAAGCTTTTTGGAACCACGGGCATAGCCCGTGGTATTCGCTTCTCAATAATAATTCCCAGAGGTCTTATATCAAAGCTCTTGAAAATACTGGTCGGAGTGAGAAGACTTGAACTTCCGGCCTCTTGGTCCCGAACCAAGCGCTCTACCACCTGAGCCACACCCCGATTAATGAACAATACTATTATAAGTCAAATTTATATAAATCTCAAGAGTTTTTTAACTATATGTTTATTTTTATAAATTGCAAGTTAAAGTGACGTGAAATATTTGGTAAATATGTATAATGCCAACTTATTGCTTTTTTACTTTTCTTCAAAGACCACTCCAACGTCGAGTAAAAAGTTTTTTAAGT
>JAAZCB010000222.1 GCA_012513545.1 Clostridiaceae bacterium | reverse complement strand
GACTTTGGTGATAAATATAGAGGTATAAACCCTCTTAACGTACTATACCCATCGGGGGGATATTTGGATGATATGGCGTGGGGTGCTGTCTGGCTCTACATAAAAACTGAAGATTCCACTTATATTGATAAAGCAAAGTCGTTTCTGCCTGTAACATCATTAGGTGGTGGGCATACACATTGCTGGGATGATGTTAGTTACGGTGCAGCACTTAAAATTGCCCAGGCTTCTCATGACCAGAGTTATGCTGACATGGTTGAAAAAAACCTGGACTATTGGATGCCTGGCAGTGGCTTGACTTATTCACCTGGAGGATTGGCATGGCTTTCACCATGGGGATCTTTACGATATGCAACTACAGCTGCATTCTTGGCGTTCGTTTGGTCTGATGATGAAACGATAGGCACAGCATCAAAGAAAGAAACCTATCGGAAATTTGCAGAAAGTCAGATAAACTATGCATTAGGAGATAATCCGAGAAAAGGAAGTTATGTAGTCGGATTTGGTGAAAATGCGCCGGAACATCCTCATCACAGGACTGCACATGGTTCCTGGACAAGTATGCTTGAAGTACCTGGGTTTCATCGACATATCCTTTATGGAGCATTGGTTGGAGGCCCTAATTCAGATGACAGTTGGGTAGATGATATTAAAGACTACAGGTTAAATGAAGTAGCTATTGATTACAACGCAGGTTTTGTTGGCAGTTTGGCAAAAATGTATGATATGTACGGTGGCGAGCCTCTTGAAAATTGGCCAAAGCCCGAGGACTTCAGAGCTAAGGAAGATGATTTGAATGAATATTTCTGCCGTGGATGGATAATTTACGAAGGTTTTGGAGCAATGAATATTATGTTCCAGGTCAATAACCGTTCGGCATGGCCGCCAACCATAAAGGATAAGCTGTCTGTACGGTATTATATGGACTTAAGTGAATTATTTGAAGCTGGAAAAGGTGTTGATGACGTACAATTGACACTCGGAGACAATCAGGGTGCAAAACTTATCGGATTAAAGCAATACAAGGATAATATTTATTATTTTACTGTTGATTTTTCCGGAACCAAGATTATGCCTACAGAATGGGAAATGTGTGAGAAAGATGCCACTGTATCTATTAAATACAAGGATATGAATATCGGTTCTAATGAAAATGACTGGTCCTACCAGAATCTTACCGGTCCACCGGATTATAAAGCAGATACTTTTACAGGTATGACTCCATATATACCTGTATATGATGACGGTAAACTGCTTTGGGGTAAAGAACCTTTAGAGGGAGACGAGACACCCGTGCCGACACCTACTCAATCCGGTTCGATAATAGTTTACGGTGATTTGAATGATGACGGTAAAGTTAACTCTACTGACTATTCTCTGTTAAAAAGAGTATTGCTCGCTACAGGTTCAGTAGAAGCAAACACTAAAGCAGCTGACGTAAATTTGGATGGAAAGGTAAACTCCACTGATTATGCAATATTAAGAAGATATATACTTAATTTAATAGATTCCTTGCCACTAAAAGCACAGTGAAAACTGTGTATGCCAGTATCAGTTAGTGATGTGTCGTATTGAGGAATTTAATATATCGGAATTCATTACTGTTTTGCAGGCTGTAAGCAAGTTCAGTCAAGAAAAGTAAAACTATATTCCACATATAAGAAGTTCGGACTTGCACTTGATATATAAGATCATGTGCAAGTCCGATGTGTTTCTTTCTTGGGTATTGAAAGTATGGCTTTTTAAGAACTTATAGAGGAGGATTTTGAGATGGTTTTGGAAACAAACAGATTACTATTAATACCGATGACAATAGATTTTATTGATGCTTTAATTAGTGGTGATAAAAGAGCATATACATTATTTGATATTAGGTCTTCGGAAGAATGGCCATCAAATGAGATTTTTAATGCTTTACCAATGATAAAAAAGAGTTTATTATCGAAAAAAGAGCCAAATGGTTTTGACGCATGGATTTTTAT
>JAAZCB010000221.1 GCA_012513545.1 Clostridiaceae bacterium | reverse complement strand
TGAAATAATAGATATGTTTCCAAAGGAACAGCCCAAAGTGGTGCAAGTTGAAATTAGTCTTGGCGCTACGCACACCAGTATTACTGCTGGAGATAGTGTATTGGTTTTTGGAGATAACAGCAGCGGACAACTGGGACTGGGTGAAAATTCAGGTAGCACAAGTCCTGTAACTGTTCCGGATTTGCCTCATATTTGGAGGTCTGTGTCAGGCTTAAGACACATGGTGGCTATCGACAAAAACAATAATTTGTGGGCATGGGGAAGTAATGATAAACTCCAACTTATTGACGATACGGTCGCTGCAGGAGAATCTGGTGAGAAAATAAGCTATAAGCCGTTTAAGGTTGCCTCGGTATCGGGAGTAAAGGATATAATAGGCGGCTATAACCGAACGGTACTGATTAAGGATGATGGGACAGTATGGCTGTATTCAGCGGCTTCACTTGTTACTGGGACCAATAATGAGGTATTTACTCCTTACGAATTGAAAGAGCTTAAGGGTATTGAAAGAGTATCTATCGGATTCGACCATATAATGGGCTTAAAGGACGATGGTACTGTACTGGCAGGAGGAAACAATTACTGGGGTCAATTGGGGAATGGCGACCAGGATCACCATAACAGCTCCTCTGAGACCTTTGATATGGTTTCAGTTAAGAATTTAACCGATGTTACAGCAATATCAGCAGGGAGAAATCATTCCACGGCCTTGAAAAACGACGGAACCGTTTGGGCATGGGGGTGCAGTCTTTCGGGAGAATTAGGCTATGGCTCGGTTGCTGCTACCAACAGCATGCTCCCAGGTATGGTGGAAGATTTGGAGGAGGTTGTTGCAATATCAGCCGGGAATTCTTATACGGTAGCTTTGAAAAAAGATGGAACTGTCTGGTCATGGGGGAGAAATACCTATGGACAGCTGGGGGACGGCTCAACAGCAAACCAGCGCAGACCGGTTCAGGTAGAAGGCCTTTCAGGAATAGTTGCTGTGAAGGCTGGTTGGGATCATACGGTTGCTATTGGTGAAGATGGAGATGTCTGGACATGGGGGAGAAATGACTGTGGACAACTGGGTGACGGGACAAAAGAAAACAGATTGAGCCCTGTAAAGATATATAATTTGTTTGATTAGAAATCAGTAGTTTTGACAGTTAGTTATGATTAAACAGTATTTTTAAAGACTATTGTTAAAAAAGCAATAGTCTTTTTTATTAACTCTTTCGAACGAAAGGAAATCAGGCAAAAAACGGAGGGACTCGATATCCCAATGTTTATTCATTAAGCTATTCTAAGAGAATTCCTGTAAAAAGCAGGTGATACAATGCTATTATACGTTTAATTTGTAAATATGATGCTTATTTAAAAATTATATAATTGACATTTTTTATATGCAGCTATATACTACGTGATATATTTGTTCTAAACTGAGCAGAATATTTACAGAAAGTGATACTTACATAATTAATTATCTGTGTAAGCCGGGAGAACTATTATTTTTATATAAAACTGATTGGAGATTATTGATATGGAAAGATCAAAGCAGCTGGGGGAAGGAAAGGTTTCAAAGCTTTTGCTGAAATTTTCGCTTCCTGCAATAGTGGGAATGCTGGTCAATGCACTTTATAATGTCGTTGACAGGATATTTATTGGAAATTGGGGCGGTGATGAAGGAATTGCGGGCATAACGGTGGGTTTTCCTATTATGCTTGTTACTATGGCATTTGCAATGCTTATCGGCCTTGGAGGAACCTCTTTGTTTTCAATAAAATTGGGGGAACAAAAAAGGGAAGAAGCTGAAAGTATTCTAGGTAATTCTCTTATCCTTATGGTTATTATATCGGCAACCATTGCAGCACTTGGAATTATTTTTATGGATCCTGTACTAATGATTACGGGAGCAAGCGAAAAGGTGCTTCCCTATGCCAGAGAGTATTTACAGATTATATTACTGGGAACACCTTTCAGTTGTATCGGTTTTGGTATGAACAACTTTATCCGGTCTGAAGGAAACCCGATGACCGCCATGGCAACAATGTTTATTGGAGCTATATTGAATGTGATACTTGACCCTATATTCATTTTTGTGTTTGGCTGGGGAATGAGGGGCGCGGCTATTGCTACTGTCATATCACAGGTGGTATCTGCTATATGGGTAATGAGCTACTTCTTAATGGGCAGGAGTACTACACGATTTAATATTAGCAGCCTGAATTTAAAAATTAAAACAGTAACCGGAATAGTGTCTTTGGGGTTTGCTCCATTTGCCATGCAGCTTGCAGCCAGTGTGGTGAGCGGGTTAATGAGCGGAAGCCTTCAGCGTTATGGAGGGGATGTTGCTGTCGCCGGAATGGGAGTAATAAACAGTATCGTGACCTTGATTATTATGCCTATATTTGGCATAAATCAGGGAGTTCAGCCAATTATAGGTTATAACTACGGTGCAAAGAAGTATGACAGGGTCAAAGAGGCTTTCAAGCTGGCTGTAATGGCAGCAACCTTTATTTCCACATTGGGATTTGCAGGAGTGATGCTTTTTCCTGCACAGCTTGTAGCCTTATTTGGGAAAGACAATATAGCATTAATTGATTTTTCGGCTAATGCACTTAGAATTTTCCTGATTTTTCTTCCCATCATAGGGTTTCAAATTGTTACATCAGTTTATTTCCAGGCTACGGGAAAGCCGATACATTCCAGTATACTAAGCCTTTCAAGGCAGGTGCTTTTTCTAATTCCGGCAATAATAGTACTACCGATTTTCTTTGGGCTTAATGGAGTGTTGTTTGCAGGACCACTGGCTGACCTTATGTCGTCTTTGTTAACAGTGGCACTGATATTGATGGAGTTTAAGAAATTGAGGGTACGGGTAGAAGCGGATGAATATGCTGAGAGTCTTAACACTGATTTACCAGACCTTCAGACATAAAGGACATAAAAAGAATTATTAAAGCTTTAAGAGTGTCAATATGTGGGAAAACTGCCAATGCCGTGAATTCTTACCGGCATTTTTCTGTCTTTGCTAGAAGAGAGTTTTCTCTGTGTTCACAAAACTGTCACATATTCTACACAATAATTTCACGAAGGATGGTTATATTAAAATTATTAAAGCATAAAGCTTAAGATGGGAGGTGATACAGTGAAACTAATCAGAATTTTAATTGTAATGGTGTTGACCTCGGGTTTATTTGCGTTTTCAGCTATTGCAGCTCCAAACAGCACGAACTCTCCTGATAATGGAACACAGCAACAAAAGGAGGGGGCATTCCATAAAGGAAGAAAAACAGGCTGTGAGAAAAAATATAAAGATAAATGTGGAGATTTTAAAAAGTGTAAGGATCCGATAAAATCTCTGGAAATGAAAAAGCAGAAAATCCGGAAAATGCAGGAAGAAAACAAAATTACAAAAGAAAAAGCTGATGAAATTATTTCTAAAATTGACACAAGGATAAAAGAAATTGAAGAATTTAACAAGCTCCCTTTGGACCAGAAAAAGGCAAAGCTGCTGGAAAGGTTCAAAAAGTCGGTTGATAAGAGGGTTGAAAAGGGTAGAATTACGCCTGAGGAAGCTGACAAAATGATCAGGGAGTATACCGAAAAGATAGAAAAATGGGATGGCAACGGCTATCCCCGGCTGCATGGGCGAGAAGCGAAGTGAAACGAAGCGGCCAGCTCCCGTTACATTGGCGAGAAGCGAAGTGAAACGAAGCGATCGGCGCGGATGCATGAGGTTTAACCAATGTTAAATAATGGAGGAATCTGTTCTGATAAGGGGACTGGATTCCTCCTGTTTTAAATAATATAATAATTATATGGATGGACAAAAATACAGGGGGATTCCGAAATGTCTGAGGCAAGGATACTGATAGCAGATGATGAATCCAGGATGAGAAAACTGGTTTCAGATTTTCTGAAAAAGGAAGGCTTCTTTGTAATTGAAGCTGAAAACGGACAAAGAGCTCTGGAGATTTTCTTTCAGGAACAGAATATAGACCTTGTTATACTGGATGTAATGATGCCTGAACTTGACGGCTGGTCCGTGTGCAGGCAAATCCGCAAGGTTTCTCGTGTGCCGGTTATTATGCTTACTGCCCGCAGCGAGGAGGCTGATGAGTTGTTCGGATTTGATATCGGCGCAGATGAATACATTACAAAGCCTTTCAGCCCTATGATACTTGTTGCAAGAGTCCAGGCATTATTAAGAAGGGCAGGCAACATGGAAAAAACAGTAAAGACTTATATGGGACTCAAGATAGATGAGGCAGGGCGGGATGTATTTGTTGATGGAAACAAAGTAGATTTGAGTCCGAAGGAATTTGAACTCCTTGTGTTTTTAACGGACAATAAGGGGGTTGCCCTATCAAGGGAGCAAATACTTAACTGCGTATGGAATTATGATTATTTTGGTGACGTAAGAACAGTAGACACTCATATAAAAAAGCTGAGATTGAAGCTTGGCGATAAAGGTGATCTTATTCAGACAGTAAGGGGTCTAGGGTATAAATTTGAGGTGAAAAAATGAGGTATTCGATAAGATTTAAGCTGTTCGCAGCCCTGATATGTCTTATACTTTTTTTTGTAATGCTGTCATGGATTCTTAACAGCTTTTTCCTTGAAAGGTACTACTTTTACAAGAAAGAAAATATGCTCAGGGGAAGCTATAATTTAATAAATGATTTATACAAGAGTGATTCTGAAAACATTTCCTTAGAGCTTGAAAAACTTGAGCGCATGCAGGGACTTCATATTATAATTACGGATAGTAATTTCGATCTGGTATACAATTCCATGGAGAGAAGGGATAACGACAGACCACCGAGAACCCGAATCAGAATTCTTATTCCAGATAACTGGAATTTGGCGGAAAGTCTAATAAGATCAAGAATTCAGGAGATTTCAAATGGTGAAACCATTATAGAAACCAGAGAAGACCGAAGAATGAATTCCAGGTTTATTTCCCTTTTTTCAAAGCTTGCAAATGGTGATATCATTTTTCTAAGTACACCGGTAGCTGCTATTGAGGAGAACGTCCAGATTGCCAATAACTTCTTTCTTTTTACGGGAATCATAACAATTCTTGCAGGAAGTATTTTTATTTTCCTGATTACCGGTAAGTTTACCAATCCGATTTTGGAACTGAATACTATTGCCCAGAAAATGACGTTACTTGACTTTAGTGCCAGGTATCCTGTCAAGACCAAAGATGAAATCGGTCAGCTTGGCGGGAGTATTAATTCCTTATCCGACCAGTTGGAAAAATCAATTCTTGAGCTTAGGAGCGCAAATGAACAGCTGATGGAGGATATTGAGAGAAAAATGAAAATCGATGAGATGAGAAAAGAGTTTGTCTCGAGTGTGTCGCACGAGCTTAAGACACCCATAGCCTTAATCCAGGGCTATGCGGAAGGGCTCAGGATGAATGTAAACGAAGATGAGGAAAACAAGAATTTTTATTGTGAGGTAATTGTAGATGAAGCCCTTAAAATGAACAAGCTTGTAAAACAGCTGCTGGAGCTGTCTCAGATGGAAGCTGGTGAGTTTCATCTCGAGAAGGCCGATTTTAAGGTTTGCACGATGATAAATCAGGTTCTTAGAAAGAATGAGCTGGTTTTTAAGGAGAAGGGCATAAGCGTCTCGGTTGACAACGAGGATAATTATATGGTTAACGCAGATTATGACCGGACTAAACTAGTTATAATCGACTACTTGACTAATGCAGTAAACCATGTGGATGATAAAAAAATAATCCGGATTTGTGTAAAGGGGAGTTCGGAAAAAGTAACAGTATCAGTTTTTAATTCCGGAGAGCACTTGCCTGTGGAGAGCTATGAAAAGATCTGGACAAGCTTTTATAAGATAGATAAGGCTCGTACAAGAGAGTATGGAGGCTCAGGCCTCGGACTATCAATTGTAAAGGCGGTTTTGCAGGCTCATAAGAACAGATGCGGAGTCAAAAATGTTGAAGGAGGTGTTGAGTTCTGGTTTGAACTTGACAGGGTTTATTAGGCAGTTTAGCTTTGTGGAATAAAAAGGCAAACGAATTAATTGTTCTGCCGGACGGGTTTAAACAGCAGAACAAGCGTATGTTTATCCGTTTTTTTTGTTTAGGATTATACATATATTTTTTAAAATTTGTACACAAAATGGACACAGTAGACAGTTAGAATTTAAATTGTAAGATTATAAAAAATATAAACAGGAGGTTTACATGATAAAGGCGGTTTTAAAATCAGATAAATTTAAAGGACTTCTTGGGAAGTGGGTAGGTAAAGCTTTTATAGTTGTTATCGTTGCAGCAGTTATACTGGGCTCACTTGTTGGCTTTAAGGTTATAAAGCTTAACCCGAAGGCAAGTGCAGAAATTGAAAAGAGGACAGCCAACGTTATGAGGGGCAGTCTTGCCCTTTCAATATCAGGTTCAGGTACTGCTTCTTCTGCAAACAGAGCTGATATAACGCCGTATGTTGACGGAAAAATTACAAAGGTATATTTTAAGGAGGGGGATTCGGTAAAGGAGGGTGACCTTCTTTTTGAAGTAGATGACAGTGATGTAAGGCTGAGTATGGAAAAAATTAAAAACAGTCTTGCTCAAAACGAGTTATCCTTTAAACAGACTCTCAATAATATATCAAATCTTAATGTAACTGCACCCTTTAGCGGTAAGATTACGGGTCTTTCGTTAAAAAAGGGAGATGTTGTCAGCAAAAATGCGACTCTTATGACACTCACAGACAAGTCTAAAATGCTTTTGTCGCTTACCTTTAATAGTGGAGCTGATGATATTAAGCCGGGTAAAACCGTGACTGTATACATACAGAGCCATGCACAGGCAATTGAAGGGAAAGTCACAAAAGTAAACGGAGGTTCTTCAGGAAGCCAGGAGATTAATGTAGAGATAGAGATTAATAATCCAGGCTTGCTGGAAGAAGGAATGGAAGCCAGTGCTGTTGTGAATACCTCACAGGGAGAGGTCTGGAGCAGTGAAAGCGGTAAAATTGAGTACATAAATGCCCAGGTTATAAAAAGTGAAACAGGGGGGACCGTTAAAGCGGTTTATGTAAGTGAAAACCAGTATGTAAAAGGCGGCAGCCTGCTTGTTGAGCTTGAGGATGGAAGTCTGGAAATATCAGTTCAGAATAATGACATTAAAATACAGGAGCTAAAAACGGAGCTTGAACTTGCAAAAGAGAAGGTGGAAAACTGCAAAGTGGTAGCGCCCATAGAAGGTGTTATAGTTAAGCAGAGTGTAGAAGCAGGTGATGTCGCAAAGTCAGGACAGGTGTTGTGTACGGTTGCTAACAACAACACCATGCAAATGCAAATATCAATAGATGAGCTTGACATAGCAAAAATCAAGACCGGAATGGAAGCGAGGGTAACTGTGGATGCGCTCTCTGAAACCTTAAGAAGTCCTCTTCATGCAATGGTTACAAATATTGCGATAGAGGGAACGTCCTCCGGTGGCGTAACAACATATCCCGTTACTATAACTATTGATAATCCGGGTAATATGAAGGGCGGAATGAATGCTAATGCTCAAATAATATTAACAAGCAAGGAGAATACCCTTTTGTTACCTCTTGAAGCAGTTCAGACCATGGGAGGGAGCAGTTTTGTTATGGTAAGCAGCGACAGTACCGCTGCAAAAGGTCAAAACATAATGCCCGGTGCTGACAGAATGCCCGGAAGAAACAGAAATGTTGATGGGAACGGCGCTAATGACCAAACCGGGAATAGAAGTACTGAGAACAGTAGCACCGGAGAAAATCAAGCCCCGCAGAGGAATAGGCAAGGCGGAAATAATACCGGTGACTGGCCACAGCAAGGAAACACGGAAAACAATAACCCTAACAATAACCCTAACAATAGCAATAACAATAACCCTAATAATAACCCTAACAATAGCAATAATAATAACCCTAACAACCGCAGCGATACAAACAACCCTAATAATGCCAATATGAGTGGCAGGTTCGTACCAAATCAGTCAGGTTCAGGTACAAACAGAATGGGAAGTTCTGGTAGAGTGGGGAGTTTTGGAAACGCTGCATCGGCTTATTATAAAGACTCTGTCATGGTTCCTGTTGAGGTAGGAATAAATAATGAGACCTACATAGAAATAGTAAGCGGACTTAACGAAGGAGACCAGGTGCTTCTTCCTCCGATTGTGGCAAATCAGCAAACCACCCAGCAAAATCGTAATCAGATGCCTGGAGGCGGTATGATGCCAATGGGCGGAATGGGTGGAATGGGCGGAACGGGCGGATCATTCCCAAGCAGACCGGGTGGATCAGGAGGACAAGGAGGAACTGGAGGTAGAACCAGATGATCCGGATTTCCAGTATGAGCAAGATATATAAAATGGGTGACAGCGAAGTAAAGGCATTGGATAATGTCAGCCTTAATATAAGTCCTAAGGAATTTGTCGCGATAATTGGTCCTTCAGGATCCGGAAAATCAACTCTGATGAACATGATCGGCTGCCTTGATGTACCTACTACGGGGACATATATACTCAACGGCAAAAAAGTAAACGGTCTTAGAGATGATGAGCTTGCTGAAATCAGGAATAAAAGCATCGGCTTCATATTTCAAAGTTTCAACCTCCTGCAAAAGCTTACTGCTATTGAGAATGTAGAACTTCCTTTAATTTATCAGGGAATAAGTGCTAAAGAAAGACACAGAAGGTCAATGGAAGCTCTTGAGAACGTTGGTTTGGGAGACAGAACCCATCACAAGCCCAATCAGCTTTCCGGGGGACAACAGCAAAGGGTTGCAGTTGCCAGAGCGCTGGTTAGCAAACCACCGATAATTCTTGCCGATGAACCGACAGGAGCCCTTGATACAAAGTCGGGTACGGAAGTTATGGGTATTATAAAGAATCTTCATGCAATGGGCAACACGGTAATACTTATTACCCACGATAACGATATTGCCATGCAGGCCAAAAGAGTTATCAGGATTCAGGACGGGCAGATCATTGAGGATGGGGAGGTGAACCATAATGAGCATAATCCAGGCTTATAAGATGGCTATCAAGAGTATTTTAGGCAACAAGGGACGTTCATTTCTGACGATGCTTGGAGTCATTATAGGAGTTGCGGCAGTAATATCAGCAGTAGCATTTGCCGAGGGAAGCACAAAGAATGTTACTGATACCATAAAAGGATTGGGAACCAATTTGATTCAGATTAACATCATGGGAAGAAACAGCAACAGGGAGGTTACCTATCAGGATTTACAGGAATTTGCGCTTCAGAATGAGAATGATATAGCTTATATTGCTCCTGTTATTACGAATAACGGAACAGCCAAGTTTGGTACCAAAACCTGCAGTACCTCTATAGTCGGAACCAGTCCGGACTATGAAGAGATAAAGAATGTCCATGTACAGAACGGAAGGTTTTTGTTGTCATACGACCTTGACTACAGACTTAAAGCGGCTATCGTGGGCACTGCGGTTGTAAATGAGCTTTTTGAAGGTGTTAATCCTATTGGACAGACAATTAAAATCGATGGGCAGATATTCAATGTTGTGGGTGTTCTGCAGGAAAAAAGCAACGGGCAGGACCAATCTGAGGACGACCAGATTATTATTCCTGTTACGGTTGCTCAAAGAATGTCAAGGGCAGCTGTTATAAGGAATTTTAACGTCCAGGCAGCTACTCCTGAGGTTGTTGATAGAGCAATGGAGAAGCTGAAAACTTTTCTCTACAGTGTTTACAGGAGCGAGGACGCCTACAGGGTTTCCAACCAGGCTCAGATGCTGGAAATGTTTGATAGCATTACCCAAACAATGATGCTGATACTCGGAGGAATAGCCACAGTATCATTAGTGGTAGGCGGTATTGGTATTATGAATATAATG
>JAAZCB010000220.1 GCA_012513545.1 Clostridiaceae bacterium | reverse complement strand
CATCATACAGGATTGGAATATTAAGGTGGCCTATTTTTTAACCGGTATCTGGCCTATTTTTAGAGTAGCATTAACATGCTCCCACAGTCAACCTGGACGGCCAGCAATTATCTTTCGATGTTCCACCAACTATTGAGAATGGACGCACTTTAGTTCCTCTCAGAGCGATTTTTGAGGCTATGGGAGCTGAAGTATCCTGGGACCAGAATACTCAAACTGCAACTGCAGTTAAAGACAGCATAAAAGTAGTGCTTAAAATCGGCTCTGTATCACCTACTATTAATGGTCAAATTGTTAATTTGGATGTACCGGCAAAAATAGTAAACGGCCGTACTCTGGCACCGCTACGCTTTGTAGGAGAAGCTTTCGGTGGCACTGTTGAATGGAACCAGGCATCGCAGCTCATATCAATTACATCAGTTCCAACCTCTGGTACTCCTCCTCCAAAGCAAGAAATAAAAGTTCATTTTATTGATGTTGGACAAGCAGACTCGATTTACATACAACTTCCCGAGAACAAGGATATTTTAATTGATGGCGGAAATGTTTCAGACGGTTCGCTGGTAGTAAATTACCTTAAGAAGCAAAATGTTGATGATATTGAGTTGTTAATCGCTACTCATCCTCATGAGGATCATATAGGTGGATTACCTGATGTCCTGGACGCCTTTATAATCGAGCAGATTTTAGATAGTGGTTATGCTGCTACAACCAATATATATAAAGAATATAGCAGTAAAGCCCAAGCCGAAGGATGTACCTGGATTAGTGATAACTACCAAACATACACCTGGGGAGCTACTTCCTTGCAGATCCTAACGGGAGACCAATCCTGGGGTAGTAATGCCAACAATTATTCAGTTGTCTGCCGCTTGGATACCGGAGATATTGAATTCTTATTTACTGGGGACGCTGAAGCTGCAGTAGAGGATATTTTTACTGGAACACTGGAAGCAGAGATTCTAAAAGTTGGCCATCATGGGAGCACATCGTCCAGTAGCTTAGCATTCCTTAATAAAGTGGATCCGGAAGTGGCTGTTATATGTGTTGGAACAGGTAATACATATGGCCACCCACATCAAGAGACACTGAACAAACTGCAGAACAAATCTATTAAGATATATAGGACAGACCTGAATGGCACTATTGTTGTTACCACTGACGGGAAAACCTTTTCCTTGAGCACACAAAAGAATTTACCTACGCCGGTTGCACCTGTAATCACACCTGTACCATCAAATCCAGCTCCAACTCCATCAATTGGTACCGGAAAATATGTTGGCAGTATTAAGTCCGACAAATATCACTTACCATCCTGCAGGTATGCCCAGAGCATTGCACCTGAAAACCAAATCTGGTTTGATACTGAGGAAGAAGCTTTGGCAGCCGGTTATACCCCATGCGGAGTGTGCAAGCCGTAAGGAAGGAGGTATTTAACATGGATCCCTTTGTTGTGGTATTAATATTGGACGTACTACTTCTGATCGTTATCATGGCAATAGTATTTGCTTATCATAAGCAGGAAAACAGCTATAGGCAGCAACTGCTGGACAAGATGGATACTATTATTCAGTTGCTGCAGAAACAATAGTAATCGTCAAAGATAAATGTAATTCTAGCAAACGGAGGTGAAGATCAGTGTCCACAAAGCTATTCGACGGTTTCGACCTTACTGACGGTGAAGATGAATTTATAAGCAACGTCTTGAAAGATGATAAGATGTTGGATGTAAAAAGCGTTTATATGCAACAAGCCCAAATCCTTGCTACATTAAGATATGCTAAAGAACTTGAGCGTGCCAGTATTGCAAGCAATAAACAGGCTTGTATAATGAAATGGCTCACAGGCGCTTTAGTATTTTTTGCGGCTGTAGAGGCTTTGGCAGTCATTTTAGAGTATTGGTAGGTTCGATAACTGCTCGATATACCAGAGCTGCTGATATTGCAGCTCTTTCAGTTGCTTTTCTAGCTTCCTTATTTCCTTGGGATCAGCGGATTGAGTGATTAGTTCTTTTAAATCAACTATCTTCTCAGACGAAAGATATATATTTTAATAACAAAAATCTGAGATTAAGACTTTAGTTTTTGCCCTTAAAACTAATTTTATTGGTGTTTCAGCTCATTTATTTCGCTTCATTAATTATGAGCAATTTTTTAAAGGTATAGGTACTAATCAAAATCCGAACATTTAAAGAAATAAATATTGTCAAGAAACGAAACAGTTGTTCTTTGCCCAATATATGGTATACTAAGTTAAACCGTATACAAGGGGTGGATAATATGGCATCTTTACTAATTCAAAAGCGAAGAAGATTATTAGAGCACAGTGAAATAGTCAAAGAATATCCAATTCTAATGCGTATTCTAGAAAATGATATAGAAATTAACGATGATAATATACATTTATTTGACAAACCGACTCAAGATTTTTGCAAAAATATCTTGCCAGATGTTTATAAAACAGCATTATTAGAATGGAAAGGAGAAAAATATCCTAGAGAAGATTTAAAGGACAAGAGAACAACATGTAGAATATGCAATAACCCTAACAATAGGTGGGTATTTTACATAGTTAATAAATTCAATGGTTATGAAATGAACATTGGTAGTGATTGTATAGAAAACTTTAACATATCTGAACACGAAGGGCGTACTTCTAAACAAATGATAGAGTTAGCTAAAGAGATAAAAAGAAAAGAAATTCTTAATGAAAGATATGAAGGTATAGAGAAGACTATTAAAAATTGGAATGATGTTTTTGGTAATTATGAAATTGAACTACGTTCTGATTTAGAAGATCTGGCCTATACCCGATTTGTCGGACACACAGTAGTTAGGTAAAATAACAACTGTGGAGGGATTAATAAATGGGGAACAATGGAAAACGTTATGATACTGAATTCAGGGCAGATGCAACCAGATTAGTT
>JAAZCB010000219.1 GCA_012513545.1 Clostridiaceae bacterium | reverse complement strand
TTTCAGGCTTTTCGCTGCCATATGCAAATAATAATTCAACCAATTTCTGGTTTTCGTTATTCGCTGCAATCAGTAAAGGTTTCTCATTTTTTCCGTGATGCTGAGGAATAGCTCCCTTTTCTAGGAGTAACTTTGCTATTTCATAATTGTCGTTAATGACGGCAAAATACAGTGGCGTAAGGCTGTCGTTATTGATATCATTAAGTGCTGCTCCATGTCTTAAAAGTTTTTTTGCAACATCATACTGTTGAAAATCCATTGCGGCCAGCAGCGGGGTATTGCCGCGTGCATCGGGCTGGCGAATATCCACCGCATTCTGAATGAAAAAATCTGAGAGGGTATCACATCCCGATTCTATCGATAAATGCAGGCAGTTTTCATTTAATCCTGTAATCAGGTAATAATCAGCGCCCTTTTCAATAAGATAAAAAGTCAAATCAGGACATTTAAAAAGAATGCTGAAATGCAGGGGCGTGTATCCTTCTGCATTCATTGCATGTATATCTGCGCCCTTTTCGATAAGCAAATAGCTTATGCTATCTGAAGTGCAGTTTTCAATGGAGTAATGCAGACATGAATTACCCTTGTGATCAGTCAGCGAAAGGTCGGCACCTGCATTAATAAAAAACCTTGCCATAAATGCGTTATTTTGCTGAAGACTGTACATGAGGGGAGTTTTACCTTCTGCATCAATTGCATCGATATCATATCCCATGCTTAAATATTTTCCGGCTTTAATAGTATCTGATTTGTTGACACATTTTCTGAACTTTCCGAATTCTTTGTTATCCTGAGATTGAAGTTCGTTAAAGCATAGGAAGATAACAACGGGTATAATAAAAAGGGTTTTCATTCAGTAATGGTTTTGCAGTGGTAATATTACAAATAGAACTCCAGACTACTTTCCCATATTAACATATTTTAATAACAGGCATGATTTTTGGGAGCTTAGAAATTATAATTTAGTGGAAAATCTGTCAAAGTTATGAAGTGTAAAATTTTCTTGTGTACAGTTGTTTTAATGTCTCTGCTTACAGCGGGTGTTTTTGGGAATCCGCAAGCAAGTATTGAATGGCAGACTACATCGGTTGATATGGGAGAAATTGATTATAAGAAACCAGTTACGGTGGAGTTTGTTTTCAACAACCCGGGAATGGTACCTTTAGTTATTACTAATGTTGAATCATCGTGTGGCTGCACTGTTGTCGAATTTCCTAAGCAGCCTATTGTTTCAGGGAAGTCAGGTAAAATACTGGTTACTTACGATGCAGAAACTGAAGGCCAGTTCAGCAAAACCATTACTGTGCATTCAAATGCGGCCGGTGAAGTAACAAAACTTTATATAAAAGGAATTGTGGTGAGATAAATTATCAATCAGTTCCTGTTTTTGTCTTCGTGGTCCTGGGTACCATTTTGGCCCCTGTAGTCTTAATATTTTGAGCAGGTTGCATCCTTGCCTTTTTTATACCCGGCTTTTTCTCTTTCGGGGAAGACTTTTCTTTAGCTTCGGTCTTTTTGATATCAGTTTCTGTTTCTTCCTCATCCTTTTCATCCGGATTTAACATCTTGTGCGAAAGCAAAATATTATACCACATTACAAGTTTTTTCATATCCGAAACGTAAACCCTTTCCTTATCGTAATCAGGCATAATTTCAAGCATATATGCTTTCAGTTCTTCTGGTGAAGCTTTATGACTTATTGTTTCTTTCCCTCCTTCTTTATCATAGATCTTTTTCAGAATATCAGCCAGGGGTATTTCATCTTTTTCAGAAAAAATGGCAATGTCTTTTAATGAGCTTACTTTTGCTGAGGAGGGCACAGTTGTACGCTTACCATCTTCAATTGCTTCTACAACGATGCCATTTCTGGCTTGTGTAATGAATTTATAAAGTCCGCTTTTACCTGAGATCGATAGAATATCTTTTAACTTCATCAGTTTGTAATATTATACATGCAAAAATAACATTATGATGAAAACAACAAAAAACCTTTCAATATAAAAATGCAGAAAAGAGTCATTTAGTCACCAAATGTGACTCGTTTTGAAGAAAATTATGGATTTCAAGGATCTTAGGAAGCAAAATAGTCTGATTATCATTCATAAGATACCAGTTTGCCTTACTGCGAATTTCCCCGAAATTCATTTGGTTATTGATCCTTTTTTTTACTTCAGCCGGAGATAGTCCATCTCTTTCGCACACCCTCGTTATCCTGAGCTCTACAGGTGCATCGGCAAAAAGAATAAAATCTGTTAGTCTTGCGAATCCGCTTTCCTGAAGGATTGCGGTTTCAATAACTGCATATGCACAATGCTGTCTGGTAAGCCAATTTTGAAAATCTTTCTGTACCGCAGGGTGCACAATTTTGTTAATTTTTTGGAGTTTTTCCTTTGAGTTAAATACCAGGGAAGCAATGTACTTACGATTGTATTTATTTTCTTCATAAGCATTATCACCAAAAGCAAGGATGATATTTTTTCTGAGATTTTCGTTATTATCCAGAAGTGAACGTGCCCTCTCATCCGAATTATAAACTGGGGCCCCGAGAATCCCGAAGATTTTACATATCTCGCTTTTACCGCTTCCTATTCCGCCGGTTACACCTAAAACTATCATTTCTTTTTGATAAGAAATTCGACACTCCTGGGTTTTAAAGACGGACTATGGATATAGGGGGGGAGTGAATCAAGACTGATCCTTAGTTGTGAAGTTTCAGTGCCCCCCATAAGGTCGGTATTTTCAAAGTCAACATAGGCATGAAACAGGGCAGGGCTTATTAGGTTAAAATGCGTGAGAGTAACAATAAATTTAACCTGTACATTTTTTGGAAAGATAATAACGTCCAGCGAATCAGGAACACTATGTGGTTCTATGGGTATTGAGTAGGCCATTTCAGTGAATTCATCAACAGGGACAATCACTCTTACTTTTTCGGAATCGTAAATAAGCTTATTGTTAGCTTTAAGTTTTACACCTTTTTCTGCAGTATCAGACAAGTTTTTAAAATGTACAGCTTCAGTCAAAATATAAGATAATGTATCGATAATATAAGATGGACCTGTAACTGTAATTGAATCCGGGCGGGTGAAAGCGGTACCATTTAACATATACTGTTGCTCAAATAATTCGTTGGTCATCAAAAGGTTAACTCTAACTGGTACTTTTTTGTGCCTGACCCGGGAGAAGTTAAAAATCAATGTATCAGGTTTGATATCAATGATCCTCATATTATTGTTGGAGAGATTCAACTGCGACGACAAATCTTCTTTGGTATATTTACTGAGCGTGTATACCGAAGTAGTGTCGTCAGAAAGTGAGTATAACGCAAAATCATTCACATTAATGAACAATGGGCGCTTACGCTTCATTCTGCTGAAGATTATGGTTTTACCATCAGACCTGACATGCAGAATGAGTTTTTTAGGCGGCGGCTGGCTTAATATCCTGTTTGGAGGAAGGTTGATATACTTTACAGGATATTCGATAGTGGCAACATACTCATCGCTCAAAGCCCTCAGAAACCAGGCAATAGTTGCCAAAAGTAAAAAGAACAGGAAAGCTACATGATGTTGTTTGAGCACCCTGAAATATTTCTGGAGTTTGTTCCATAACCTTCCAGTTAAAGCCCTTATGGATTTTTTCCCTTCCGTTAAAAAAATTTTATGGAGTTTAAGATTGGAAAGCTTAAACTCCGGAGTTAAATTATTTCTGCTGTCCCTGCTGAAGGTCGGTATTATCCTTGAGGACTGCATTCTTATCAACTTTGATAATAATACCGTTACCTACATCAATAGTGATGACATTTTCAGTTATGTTATTTACTTTACCGTAGATGCCGCCAGTAGTTATAACTTTGTCACCTTTTTTTAATGAATCCCTGAAATTTCTTAGTTCTTTTTGCCTTCTTACATTAGGTCTGATCATAAAGAAATAGAAAATGAGGATCATCAGGCCCATCATTATAAAAAACGAAACCTGGTTCGACTGTCCGCCCGGTTGTGCGGGAGCCATCAAAATAAAACTCAAAAGATTACTCATACTTTATATTTTTCATTTTTATTTAAAAGGCAAAGTAAGGATAAAACTTTGTGAATGACAAACTACTAGATTTCTCCGATAAGTCCTCGCCCTTTCTTATTGAGCTGGTTACTTTCTTTCAGGTGCGCAAATATTTTATCAAGGATACCGTTAATAAATACACTGCTTTTTATCGTGCTATAATACTTGGCAAGTTCAAGATATTCATTTAGGGTTACTTTTACCGGTATCGACGAAAATTCTATTCCTTCAGCAATGGCCATTTGCATCAGCAGGATGTCTATAAAGGCTATTCGGTCAATATCCCAGTTTTTGCTGTATTTTTCAATCAGTTCCCTGTATTCTGTATGTTTTAATACTACTTTATGGAGAAGTTTTTTTGCAAATTCCTTATCATCTTCGTTTTTATATAAGGGTAACAGTTTTGTTCCATTAACTTCAGTTTCTTTAAACCCTTTGAGCGTCTTAATAATAATAGAAATGATAAATTCAGGCTCATCGTTCCAGTAAATGCTCTGTTCCTCAAGGTTCTGGTACAAAGGTTCGTATCCGGCGATGATTTCCTTATACAGGTCAATTAAGAAATCTTTGTCTTGTTCATAAGAAGGGTTTGGGCTGGTGATATAATCGTTGTAAAGCTTACTCTCAACAATTGCGTTATATATTCCTTTTATGAGTTCAGGATACTGCACCCAACTCATTTTCTTATTCTGAATAAAACTATTTAATTGTTCATTCGACCCTATTTGTCCGATAACTTTGTTGTCAACAAACCTGGTATTTGGATGAAGATCTTCAAATGTGGGTATTTTTTTACTTTTCGCCAGTTCAATCCTCGAATTGGCATAAATTGTAATATCAACGATGAGTAGAAAAAGATAGTGATAAAGGTCAAACGCTTTTTCAACACTAAAAAAGAGCTCCTGTTCAGCCTTTTTCAAAGATGACTTTCCATCGTGTTTGAAATAGGCATATAAAACCTGCATTATTTTAATTCTCAAAATTCTCCTGCTCAGCATACACAAAGAACCTTCTATATATATTAGGTATGCAAAGTAATATGTTTTTTTTTAATATAAGGCTTTTTGAATTAAGGAAGGAAAAATTATTTAACCTTTCAGATAAACCGGAGTAGGTCAGTTTGTTAGAAAATAGAAGGAATTCTTTCGTATTATTTTTTTTTTTATACTTTTGAGGTGAGTAGAACCGGAAAAAAAGATTATATAATGGAAGAAGGTAAAGTAAAAAATAATGGCGAGGAAATCTCTGAAAAAGACGAGATCTTCTCGAAAGCCGTTCGTGCAGGTAAGCGTACATATTTCTTCGATGTAAAAGCGACCAGAAGAAATGATTACTATCTGACAATCACAGAAAGTAAAAAGCGTTATCAAAAGGATGGTCGCTTTTTCTATGAGAAGCACAAAATTTTTCTCTACAAGGAAGATTTTGAAAAATTTCTCGAAGGTTTAAACATATCCATCGATTACATCGGCAAAAATAGTCCTGCTGAACTACTCGACGAACAGGAGGGTTCAAAGGAGTCTCTGACTGATTACACTGATGTCGATTTCGATGACCTTGAAAAAGTTGAGGCAACGCAATCTGATGACGGAGAAGGAATTAAGGATTGAAATGACCTGAAAGAATTTGTTGAAAGGGCTTTTTAAGGGCCCTTTTCTTTTTACTATAAGTACATCTTTTAATCATATTTGCCGGTTTTATCTTCAATGGTTATATCATGGTCCCGGCTGACCTGTATTTTGACAAAGGACAGAAGGTTATCTGCTCCGTATTTCAGGCATTCTTCCTGGATGTTTTTAATTACTCCCATAATAATATCATAATCCCCTTCCATAACCGTCTCAAAAGGAGTTACCCTGAATTTAATACCAGATTTACGGATAATATCAATCGCCTTATCGACAATGTCGTAGGGGTGCTTAGCTGCAGACCAGGGCAACAGCTGAAGGGAAATATTTACTTTGTGCATATAGTTTTAATTGATATCGTTTAAGGACAGTAACTCCCTGATTTCATCGATTGAAAGTATTTTAACATTTGATATGATGAAATCTTTGAAAAGAAAATCTCCGAATTCATTACATTCCTTAATGATTTTATTGAAAAAGCTGTACAAGGGTATATTAACGGGAAGAACTATCAGAAAATAGGCAAAACGATCGTTGAAGCATATTTCTTCCAGCTCAGCCTCGTTACCGGCAAGGGAGAAATTAATTTCTTTTCTGATGATCTTTTCCTGGGTTTTGTTTATAGGCTTACCATCGTTGGTAAAGAAAACAATAAAATATCTTAACTTATTTCCTTTTCCGCCAAGACCTGTAGTTATGAGAACCCTGTTTTCTTCAAGAATTGTGCTTTCAAGAAGTAGGCGGCTTTCCAGCAAAGCCATATAAGCCCACCCGACAAGTTTGCTGTCGGGTTCTTTCATATATTTTTCAATAGTCCGGTAGGCTTCGATACTGCTAATAGATGCCAACTGCACCAATAACAGCTTCTTCTGCTCCTCAGGAAATTCCTCATCAAATATCAGATCTTTTCTATCGATAATATCCTTGTCTGATATACGATCCTGATTTCTTGATAATTCGAAGTATTCAAGCTGAGTATCACTATCAACAGGGTGTTCAAGAAGATTGATAGTATCTTCCTGAATGTTAAGATAATTGCTTATCAGGTCATATATGTTCTGTTTGTGCTTCACCTGTAAGGTTTAAATTAAACTAATATAAGAAAAACATTGAAGCCTGCAACTGATAAATAGAAATATCCGGTAATTATTCTTTTCTGGTGAACGATAATCCTTAGTGAGAACGGAGTTATGGGCTATTTAATACTCCTGAACGGTAAATTAACAGGAAATTATCATTTTATAGGTTAAGTATCACTTCAAATCCTCCCTATAGTTCCCGAATAATCAAATATTAATAATAATTTGATATTTTTTATCCTATATTTGATATGGAGTTAGAGATGTTTCGTTTCAACCATCTTATTACATTGTTTACCTATACGAAACATTTATTAAGTTGAAAAAACT
>JAAZCB010000218.1 GCA_012513545.1 Clostridiaceae bacterium | reverse complement strand
AAGTGGGTTATAGCTTTGATCAATATTCACCTCTATGTCTTGATATCTTATCCCCCATAACGCCAAACATCGATCCCGATACAACTCGTATGACTTATCTATATAGTGTATACCATGTGCTGACCCCTCACAAACGGTCTCTACGAATGTCTTGACAGATATAATAATTTAAGTTATAAAGTCCTTAGACTTCAGAAGAGTGATGTCTTATGAGGAAACATAAACTATGGTTAGCAATAATTCGGATATAAAAGGATTGCAACCGATACGATCCAAAGGACAAATGAACTTGTCTGATCAAGTTGAGTCTTCCTTAATAAATTTCATCCGTTTAAACAATTTATCAGCTGGTGACATTCTCCCATCACAATCACTCCTGGCAAAATCATTGGGTGTTAGTTCAAGCACGCTAAGAGAAACACTCTCAAGACTCGAAGAGCGAGGAATAATTATTGTTGAGCATGGAAAAGGCACATTTCTCAATCGAAGTTCAGATCAATTAGAAACACAAATTGATATGAATTTGAGTACATCTCAAATGATAATAGATCAAGGATTGGTTCCTGGAACTAAAGATATTCAAGCGACAGAGGAGAAGTTACCAAAATATTTTTGGGGTTGTTTTGGGGAGAATGATAACCAACATCTTTATTTATTAATACAAAGAGTAAGAACAGCAAATGACAAGCCACTTGTTTATAGCACAGCATATCTTCATAGAAAATTTTTTAAGTTTAGAGAGGAACTTTCTAATTATTATGGTTCCCTGTATGAATTCATCAATATAAGAACAACTGATGCTATAGTGTCGACTAATGCGAAGATCTTTGCTAAATCAGCAGATGATTTTTTAGCAACGAAATTAAGGGTAGATCTTTATTCACCACTGTTGGTTTTGCAACAGATTCACTTAAATAATGTAGATGAAGTAATATTTGTTTCAAGAGAATATTATTCTCATAGTTATATCAAATTGAAAGTCACAATTAACAACAAACAATAAAAGGAGTAAAAATGATTTCAGTAAAATGGCAAGATAATCAAGTTGCAATGATCGATCAAACAAAATTACCGCATTCTTATGAAGTAATTAAAACACGAGATTTAAATAGAATCGCAGAGGCGATTTATAAACTCGAAATAAGGGGAGGACCAGCTATTGGTGTTACTGTGGCTTATGGGATGGCAATAGCAGCTCAAGACTCGAAAGGGATGAATGTTAAGGAGATCTTAAACAATCTAGAAGAAGCAAAGAAAATTCTTAATGTAAGACCAACAGCATCAAATCTGGTTTGGGGATTAGAACATATGGAGAATTATGCAAAGAAGTTGCTCAAAGAAGATCCCACTGTAGAATTAGGTGAATTAATGGTTGAAGAAGCCAAACGATTAGCTGCCAATGAAATTGAGACTAATTTAAAGATGGCTGAATTTGGTATGCAGGTTATTCCTGACAATGCTAACATTATTACACAGTGCAATACTGGCGCACTTTGTACAGTTGGCATTGGACATGTTATGGGGACAGTTTTTTATGCACATCAACAGGGTAAAAAACTTCATGTATTTACAGATGAGACAAGGCCAAGACTTCAGGGTGCGAAGTTAAATGTTTATGAATTAGATAAAAATAATATACCTTACACATTAGTTACAGATAACACAGCTGCGTATTTGATGCAACTAGGAAAAGTT